>JASFNS010000009.1:0-14343 GCA_050116915.1 Thiogranum sp.
CTGACTGGATAACGGCGGCCGGGGGCGAAGGTATCGGTAAATACCCGGCGGTGCGCGACGCCGCGTTCAGTGAGGACGTTCTCGAGGCCGGCAATAACAGTGCGCCCGTCGAAGTCGGCAGCAACGACGCCGTCGTGGTGCGCGTCAAGGACCGGGAGGCTGCGCATCCCACGCCGCTCGACGAGGTAAAAGACAAGGTCGTGGCGGCCCTCAAACAGCAGAAGGCGGCGCAGGCAACCCAGGAAAAGGGCAGCGAGTTGCTGCAGAAGCTTGCCGACGGCGAGAGCATGAAAAGCCTCGCCGACGCCGCCAAGCTGACGCTCACCAGTGTGGACGACGCGGCGCGCGATGCCCCGGGGCACAATCCGGAATTGATCAGAGATATCTTTAGACTGCCGCGACCCGATGCAGACAAGCCCGTCACCAAGGGGCTGGCACTGGCGAACGGCGACTACGCCGTTGTCCGTTTGAAGGCCGTGAATGACGCCGATCCCGCCAGCATGACGGAGGAGCAGCGCACTCAGCTCAGACGCGCTTTCGAGAATGTGCGCCGCAGTATGGCACTGACCACCCTGGTGGATGACCTGCGCCGTCATGCCAAGGTGGAAATCGCCAAGGACAGCGAGTAAACCGGCGGCCGGCCCGCAGTGCAGTTGAAACTTCACTGGCAAATACTGATCGCGCTGGTCCTGGCCGTCGTTGCCGGGCGGCTCAGCGGTACCGATGGCAGTGTGCTTGGCGTCACGCTCTATGCGGTCTATGGCTTTATCGGCGTGCTGTTCCTGAATGCGCTGAAAATGATCATCGTACCGCTGATCATGGCGTCAATTATCACCGGGGTATCGGGTATGGGTGGCGCCGAGGGACTCGGCCGCCTGGGGGGCAAAACCCTGCTTTTCTACCTGACCACCAGCCTGTTCGCCATCCTGACCGGACTGATGTTCGTCAACCTGCTGGCTCCGGGGATCATTGATGGCGAGCCGGCGCGCCAGGTGCTGGGCCTAAGCCAGCAGGCCGCAGACGAAGTCGCAGCAAAGGTCGCAGACCGGTCGATCACCGACTTGAGTGATGTTTTCCTCAGCATGATTCCGCCGAATGTCATTCAGGCGGCTGCCGACGGCCAGATGCTCGGGTTGATTGTCTTCAGCCTGCTGTTCGGTTTCTTCATTACCCGGATCGACCGGGACAGGGGTGCGCTGCTGGGTAGTTTCTGGCAGGGGGTCGCCGACGTCATGATGGGTATTACCGACCTGATCATGAAATTCGCGCCACTCGGTGTCTTCGGGCTGGTCGCCAAAACCGTGGCCGGTATCGGCGCGGAGCAGATCAACGACCTGGCGGTATCGCTGGGTACCTTTACCCTGAGTGTGCTGCTGGCGCTTGCGGTGCATACACTGGTGACTTTGCCGCTGATGCTGCGATTTCTCGGCGGTGTCAGTCCGCTGGCGCATTTCGGAGCGATGATGCCGGCGCTGTTGACGGCATTTTCCACGGCATCTTCATCGGCCACCCTGCCCATGACCATGGAGTGTGTGCAGGACAATGCCCGTGTATCCAAGCGCACCTCGAGTTTCGTCCTGCCACTGGGTGCGACTGTCAACATGGACGGTACGGCGCTGTACGAATGCGTGGCGGCGATGTTTATCGCCCAGGCCTATGGGCTGGAACTGAGTTTCGTAACCCAGTTCACGGTGGTGCTTGTCGCGCTGCTCACGTCCATCGGCGTAGCGGGCATACCGGCGGCGAGTCTGGTCGCCATCACCATCATTCTCGCGACCGTTGGTCTGCCGGCCGAAGGGATAGGCCTGATACTCGCAGTCGACCGGATTCTGGACATGTTCCGTACCTCGGTGAATGTCTTCAGCGATTCCTGCGGTGCGGTAATCATTGCCAGGACGGAAGGCGAGAAGGGTATTCTGGAGCGCTAGCTCGCCGGGCGGCGACAGCCGGCGCCCGGCGTGCTGTTTATTCAGTCATCGATTGGCGGCATGCCGGTTACGTTGTAGCCGGCATCCACATAGGTGATTTCGCCGGTTATACCGGAAGCCAGGTCTGAACACAGGAACGCGGCCGCGTTACCCACCTCCTCGATGGTGACATTGCGCCGCAGCGGGGCGCTACGCTCCATCAGGTCGAGCATCTTGCGGAAATTGCTGATACCCGCTGCAGCCAGTGTGCGGATGGGACCGGCGGAAACCGCGTTGACGCGAATGCCGTCCGGGCCGAGGCTCTGGGCCATGTAGCGCACGTTGGCCTCCAGGCTCGCCTTGGCCAGGCCCATGACATTGTAGTTGGGCATGGCCTTCTCGGCGCCATAATAGCTGAGCGTCAGCAGGGCGCCGTCGCGGCCCTCCATCATGCGGCAGCCGGACTTTGCGAGCGCCGAGAAACTGTAGGAACTGATTTCGTGGGCGACGCGGAAACCTTCGCGGCTGACCGACTCCAGGTAGTCGCCTTCCAGTTCGGTGCGCGGCGCGAAGGCCACGGAATGGACGATGATATCCAGGTGGTCCCAGTAGTCGTCCAGGTGGTCGAATACGGCATCGATTTCCTCATCGTTGGAGACATCGCAGGGTACGGTAATTTCCGTCCCGCATTCGCCGGCCATCTTTTCGACCCGGTCGCGCAGCTTGTCATTCTGGTAGGTGAAAGCCAGTTCGGCGCCTTCGCGTTGCATGGCCTTGGCGACGCCCCAGGCGATGGAACGGTTGCTGGCGAGTCCGACGATGAGTGCGCGTTTGCCGCTTAGAAATCCCATGGCTGAGTCTATCCCTCTGTGTTGGTGCTTCGATGGCGGCTAAGTTACCGGAAAATCGCGGTGACGGAAAGGGCCTGTCAAAGTGCTTGTTACGGCTCTATAATGCAGGCTCATGTGCGCGCCGGAACTGCTGATCATACCAGCATACAGAGCCTTGGAAAGGACCGTCATTGTCCTGGCAGCGCTGTTGGTTGCCGGTTGCAGCGACCAGCCCTGGAACAGCCCCTATCCGCCGCAGCAGGCGGGACACAACATTCTCTACTCCTCGTTCAACGAGCGTCCCAACCACCTGGACCCGGCCCAGTCCTACAGTTCCAACGAGGTCGTTTTCACCGGGCAGATTTACGAGCCACCGCTGCAGTACCATTTTCTCAAGCGTCCCTACCAGCTCGAGCCGCTGACCGTCACCCGTATGCCCGAACCCTACTACCTCGATGCCTCGGGACAGCGCCTGCCCGACAATGCCGCCGTCGAGCGGATTGCCTACAGCGTCTACGATATCGAAATCAAGCCCGGCATCCGTTACCAGCCGCACCCGGCCTTCGCCCGAGGGCCTGACGGCGAGTACCTGTATCACCATATTGGTGAAAGCGACCTGGCGTCGGTAAACAGTCTCTCGGACTTCAAACAGACCGGTACCCGGGAACTCACCGCCGCCGATTACGTCTACCAGATAAAGCGCCTGGCGCATCCGCACCTGCACTCGCCCATTTTCGGTTTGATGTCGGACTATATCGTCGGGCTGCGTGACTACGCGAAAACCCTCAAGGTGGCCGCCGAGTCCCCCGGAGCGGCCGCTTTTCTCAACCTGAACGATTACCCCCTCGAGGGCGCCGAGGTCATCGACCGCTATCGCTATCGCATCAAGTTGCACGGCAAGTATCCGCAGTTCCGCTACTGGCTGGCCATGCCGTTCTTCGCGCCGGTGCCCTGGGAGGCCGATGTCTTCTACAGCCGGCCGGGTATGAAGGAGAGGAACATAACACTCGACTGGTATCCGGTCGGTACCGGCCCCTACATGCTCACCGTCAACAACCCCAATCTGCAGATGGTCATGGAGCGCAACCCCAACTTCCACGGCGAAACCTATCCAGCCGAGGGGGATCCCGGGGATGCCGAGGCGGGCCTGCTGGAGGATGCGGGCAAACCCCTGCCGCTGGTCGACACGGTCATCTTCAGCCTGGAGAAAGAGAACATTCCGCTATGGAACAAGTTTCTCCAGGGCTACTATGATTCCTCAGGCATCAACTCCGACAGTTTCGATCAGGCTATCCAGATCGGTTCCGCGGGCGATATTTCGCTGACGCCGGAACTCAGGCGCAAAGGTATCAAACTCAATACCGCGGTGTCCGCGTCGATCTTTTATATGGGATTCAACATGCAGAACCCGGTAGTGGGCGGCGACAGCGAGCGAGCGCGCCTGCTGCGCCAGGCAATTTCCATTGCCATGGACTACGAGGAGTACATCTCTATTTTTGCCAACGGGCGCGGCATCGCGGCCCAGGGGCCGCTGGCGCCGGGTATATTCGGCTACGTCGGCGGCCGGGCCGGGATCAACCCCTACGTGTATGACTGGGGCAAACACGGGCCACAGCGCAAGCCCATCGCGTACGCAAAAAAACTGCTGGCCGAAGCCGGCTATCCGGACGGGCGCGACCTGCAAAGCGGAAAACCACTGGTGCTGTACCTGGATACGCCCGCGGGCGGCCCTGACGACTCCGCGCGACTTAACTGGCTTCGCAAGCAGTTCGCCAAGCTCGATATCCAGTTACAGATTCGCGACAGCGATTACAACCGCTTCCAGGACAAGATGCGCAAAGGCACAGCGCAGATTTTTCAATGGGGATGGAATGCCGACTATCCCGATCCCGAAAATTTCCTGTTCCTGCTCTATGGCAAGAACAGCAAGGTCGAACACAACGGGGAAAATGCCGCCAACTACGTCAACCCGGAATACGACCGCCTGTTCGAAAAAATGACCAACATGGACAACGGGCCGCAGCGCCAGGCGCTGATCGACCGCATGGTCGCGATCCTGCGCCACGACGCGCCCTGGGTGTTTGGTTTTCACCCGAAGCAGTTTGCGCTCTATCACCAGTGGTATCACAACGCAAAAACCAACCTTATGGCAAACAACACGCTCAAATACCGGCGTATCGATCCGGACTTGCGACAGCAGCTGCGTCGGGCCTGGAATCCGCCGGTGCTCTGGCCACTCGGCCTGCTGCTGGTGCTGCTGGTGCTGCTGGTGATTCCCGCCGTTATCGCTTACCGGCGGCACGAGGCGCAGCGCCTGCTCGCGGTGCAGCAGCAATGATTGCGTATATTATCCGCCGCATCCTGTACGCAATCCCGGTGCTGCTGGGGGTCAATCTGATCACCTTTCTGTTGTTTTTTGTTGTCAATTCGCCTGACGACGTGGCCCGCATGCACCTCGGGGCGAAGCGGGTGACGGCCGAGTCAATAGAAAAATGGAAAGCCGAACATGGCTACGATATGCCACTGCTGTACAACCACGAAGAACAGGGCATCGGCAGTTTCACGCACACCATATTTTTCGACAAATCGGTGCGCCTGTTTGTCTTCGATTTCGGTTCTTCCGATGCGGGACGTAATATCGGCGCCGATATCGGCCAGCGCATGTGGCCGAGCCTGGCGATTGCCTTGCCGCAGTTTCTGATAGGCCTGCTGGTGTATGTCAGTTTTGCGATGTTGCTGGTGTTCTTTCGGGCAACCTATCTCGATGTCTCCGGCGTGGTGCTGTGCGTGGTGCTGATGTCGATATCGGCCCTGTTCTATATCATCGGCGGCCAGTACCTGTTCAGTAAACAGATGCACCTGTTTCCCATATCCGGCTATGAACCCGGTATCCAGGCCTGGCGCTTCGTGGTGTTACCGGTGGTCATCGGGCTGATCAGCGGCCTCGGTGCCAGCGGGCGCATCTACAGGACATTTTTCCTGGAGGAAATCGGCAAGGACTATGTGCGTACCGCGCGTTCGAAAGGCGTACCCGAGGTGACGCTGCTATTCCGCCACGTTCTGCGCAACGCCATGATACCTATCCTCACCGGCGTGGTGGTGGTGATACCCACCCTGTTCATGGGGAGCCTGATTATGGAATCCTTTTTCGGCATTCCCGGCCTCGGCAGCTATACCATCGATGCGATTCATAACCAGGATTTCGCCATTGTGCGTTCCATGGTGTTCCTCGGCTCGGTGCTCTATATTCTCGGTCTGCTGCTGACCGATATTTCCTATACGCTGGTCGATCCCAGGATCCGGTTGTCGTGATCAAGCCATTTCTCCTCGGCACTGACGCGCTGGTGTTCCTGCTGGTGGGCCTGGTGGCGCTGTTCGCCGTCTACGCGCGCAAGCGGGAACACCTGGTGGCGCCGTGGCGCGACGTGGTGCGCAGCCGTATCGCGGTCGCCTCCCTGGTGGTTCTGACAGCCTATACGCTGGTCGGCCTGTTGGACTCACTGCATTTCCGCAAGGCCTTGCCCATGCAGGCGGGGCAGCAGGAAGTCCAGTATGGCGGCGATGTCCTGAGTGTCCTGGATGTGCTCCTGGGGCCCGTGCGCACACAGGTGGAAACCACCTATTCCGCACCGTTCGCGACGCATCTGTATGCCAAGGAATATATGCTCGACGAACAGGGCAGGGAGGTGCGCGGCTATCCGCGCCTGAAGTACGGCGGCGCGCATCTGTCCGATCCGGAGATCGATAAATGGCCGGACATCCGTCGGCGCGTGCTGCTGTCGGTACTGGAGACGCTTGGGGTTATGCTGCTCATCTATGTGCTGTTCGGCGCGCTGCTCGCGCGCCGCTGGCGTAAACCTGTACCGGTCGCGTTGCGGGACATCGCGCGCGGGCGTTGCGCGGTGCCGTGGCGCACGGCTCTCGGGACGCTCGGCGCGCTCGTGCTGCTGATTGCGCTGATTGCGAACATGTCCGCCGCCTGGCATATGCTCGGCACCGACAAAGTGGGTCAGGACGTGCTTTACCAGAGCATCAAGAGTATACGCACCGGGCTGGTTATCGGCACCCTGACCACTCTGATCATGCTGCCGTTTGCGGTCCTCCTGGGAATGATGGCCGGGTATTTCCGCGGTTGGGTCGACGATGTCATCCAGTACCTGTACACCACGCTGAACTCGATACCGGGCGTACTGCTGATCGCCGCCGCCGTGCTGATGATGCAGGTATATATGGCCAACCACCCGGAGATGTTCGAGACCATGGCCGAGCGCGCCGACATGCGCCTGCTGTTCCTGTGCATGATACTGGGAATTACCAGCTGGACCGGTCTTTGCCGCCTGCTGCGCGGTGAAACGCTGAAATTACGTGAGCTCGACTATGTGCAGGCCGGTAGCGCGTTCGGGGTTTCCGGATTCCGCATCATGATGCGTCACCTGCTGCCCAATCTCATGCACCTGGTGATGATTACCGTGGTACTCGATTTCAGCGGCCTGGTGCTGGCCGAGGCGGTGCTGTCGTACGTTGGCGTCGGTGTCGATCCGACCACCATGAGCTGGGGCAACATGATCAACCGCGCGCGCCTGGAAATGGCGCGTGAACCCATGGTCTGGTGGTCGCTGCTGTCGGCCTTCGTGTTCATGTTCACCCTGGTGCTGGCGGCCAACCTGTTTTCGGACGTGGTGCGCGACGCCTTTGATCCGCGTCTGCGCACGGAACGCTAACTGATGAAACCAACGCTGTTACAAGTGAAAGACCTCAGTGTCCGCATCGGCCAGGGCGATAATGCCATTCGCCCCGTCGACGGCGTCAGTTTCGAAATCCGGGCCGGCGAAACCTTTGCCCTGCTGGGCGAATCGGGTTGCGGTAAATCGATGACGGCGCTGGCACTGCTGCGGCTGTTGCCGAAACCCTCCGGGGAGATCGTCGGCGGTTCGATTCGGCTCGCGGGCGAGGAGTTGCTGGGCCTGACCGAACGCAACATGCGCGCGGTACGCGGCGGACGTATCGCCATGATTTTCCAGGAACCGATGACCTCCCTCAATCCGGTCATGACCGTCGGCGCGCAAATCGCCGAGAGTGTCGAGCAGCACAAGCAACTGCGCGGTGAACCCCTGCGCCGGCGGGTACTGGAGCTGCTGAATGCGGTGGGCATTCCCGACGTGGAGCGCCGTTACCAGGAGTATCCGCATCAGCTTTCCGGTGGCATGAAACAGCGTGTCATGATCGCCATAGCGCTGGCCGGTGACCCCGACCTGCTGATCGCCGACGAGCCCACCACCGCGCTGGATGTGACCATTCAGGCACAGGTGCTGGAGTTGATCGCGAAATTGCAGAAAGACCGTGGCATGGCGGTGCTGTTGATCACCCACGATCTTGGCGTGGTGGCGGGCATCGCCGATCGGGTAGCGGTTATGTACGCGGGGCAGCTGGTGGAACAGGCCCCGCGCGAGCGCTTTTTCACTGCGCCACAGCATCCCTACAGCCGCAAACTGTTCGCCGCCTTGCCCGACAGCAGCAAGCGCGAGCAGCGCCTGACGGTGATACCCGGCAGCGTCCCGCCGCTCAACCGGGCGTTCCATGGTTGTCGTTTTGCCGAGCGCTGCGATCGTGCCTGGGATGTCTGCCGCAGCCGCCAGCCGGCCTGGTTTCAGACCGGCGCCGGCCAGACCGTGCGCTGTCATCTGGCCGACCCGGGTCTGTCGCCACCGGAGAAAGCGCTTGCCGGGGCGGCGGCAGCGGCGGCGCCCGGCAAGACCGGCGCCGGCACGCCGCTGCTGGTGGTCGACGACCTCAAGGTCTGGTTTCCCATTCAGCGCGGATTGTTCAAACGCACGGTAGGGCACGTACGCGCGGTCGACGGTGTCAGCCTGGATATTCCGCGCGGTCAGACCCTGGCACTGGTGGGTGAGTCGGGCTGCGGCAAGACCACAGTCGGCAAGGGTATTCTGCAGCTTTTGCAGCCGACCGGCGGCAGCGTGCAGTTTGAGAACCTGGAGCTGACGCGGCTCAAGGGTGAGGCATTGCGCAGTCAGCGCTCGCAATTCCAGATTATCTTCCAGGATCCGTTTTCGTCCATGAACCCGCGCATGAGCGTGGGCGATATTGTCGAGGAGGGCATGGCCGCCCAGCGCATAGGCCGCTCGGCGGCGCAGCGCCGGGAGCGCGTGCTGGAACTGCTGGAACAGGTCGGCCTGCGTCCCGAACACGTGCGGCGTTATCCTCACGAGTTCTCCGGTGGTCAGCGCCAGCGCATCTGTATCGCGCGCGCCCTGGCGGTGAGCCCGAAACTGATCGTCTGCGACGAACCTACCAGTGCGCTCGACGTGTCCGTACAGGCACAGATCCTCAACCTGTTGCGCGACCTGCAGCACAGTCTGGGATTGTCGTACCTGTTTATCACCCACGATATCTCGGTAGTCTCCTACCTGGCCGAACGGATAGCCGTGATGTACCTGGGCCGGATTGTCGAACAGGGGCCGGTTGCCGAAGTCCTCGACCGGCCGCGGCATCCCTACACCCAGGCTCTGTTGTCCGCGGTGCCCGGCATCGATCAGGCTGGCGAGCGCAAGGTGATCCGCCTTAAGGGCGACATGCCATCGCCTTCGAACCCGCCGCAGGGGTGCCATTTCCACCCGCGCTGTCCGCAGGCCATGGCGGAATGTCGCGTGAGTTATCCGCCGGTCAGCGAGATCGGTGCGGATCACACGCTGCGCTGCCACCTGTTCAACACCTGAAAGCTGCGTCTCATGTCCGCGAAAAACACCTACCCCTACATTCTGGCAGGCCTGTTTGTCGCCGTGTTCGCCTGGCTGGCGATCGAACCGGTATCGCGAACCGTGTGGATTGCCGAAGTCATCCCGGTGATCATTGTGTTCACGCTACTGGCGGTCAGCTTCGGGGCATTCCGCTTCAGCAACACCGCCTACAGCCTGATGGCGGTGTGGCTGTTCTGGCACACCGTCGGCGGGCACTACACCTTTGCCAACGTGCCCTTCGAGTGGGCGAGTAACCTGATCGGTTCGGAGCGGAACCAGTTCGATCGCGTCGGGCATTTTTCTGTAGGGTTTTATGCCTATCCTATGATGGAGTGGTTGTTGCGCAAGCGGCATTGCGGTGTGCTGACGGCGAGTTTTTTTGCCCTGTTTTTCATCATGAGCATTGCCGCCGGTTACGAAATCGTCGAATGGTGGTACGCCGCAGCCGAAGGTGGCGAAGCCGGCGTGGAATTTCTGGGCTCGCAGGGCGATATCTGGGACGCACAGAAGGACATGCTGGCAGACACCCTGGGTGCTGTTACCGCCATCGTGCTGTACTGGTTCATGAGGCCGGACAAGTCCGCGCATTGAACTGATCGATGCGCTCACGGAATCCCTCCCGAGGCCGCGCGGCCAGCGGATTGCAATCCCGGTTTGAGGCGGGCTTTCGGTGACTGACATCAACCCAGTGGCGCGTCTGTTTCCCCGTCAGGTCATGCAACTGCGACTGATGGTGTTGCTGGCGTGCGTGCTGCTGGCCGTGGGTCTGGTCGCGCCGGTCATCACCCTGGAAAAGTTTGTCCTTATCGAAAACACTTTCTCGGTGGTCTCCGGCATCTATCAGCTACTGCTGGAAGGGCGATGGTTTCTGTTCGTCATCATCGGCGGCTTCAGTGTGCTGTTGCCGCTGCTGAAGCTCTACGTGCTGCATCGGCTGCTGGGCAGGCGCTGCCGCAATGCCGAACAGCTGCGGCACTACCTTCACTGGATGCACCTGTACGGCAAATGGTCGATGCTCGACGTATTCATCGTCGCCGTGCTGGTGGTGGCGGTGAAACTGGGTGCCGTTGCGCAGGTGGAGATGCGCTACGGCCTGTATGCCTTCGCGGCCTCGGTGTTGCTGACGATGTTTATCACGGCGCGGGTGGTGGTGCTGGCAGAGCGTGTCGAACCGCCAGCCGGCGAGTGACGAACGCAGCGGTGCAGGTGCCATGCTGCGCCTGCACCGCTGCATATCGGATCACTGGTCTGGACGCCTAGGGTAGTGGTGGAAACGGTGTCTCCGCAAAGGGCGACGGTGTGCCGCCCGGTACGCGCGGGTCATTGCCCCAGCTCGGATAGCCGTCGGTGAGCGTTTGCAGGAAAGCCACAATCGCGGCCTCTTCCGCCGCGCTCAGGCCCAGGTTGCCAAGTTCGTCGTGGTTCACGTTCTGCGAGATCTCCGGCTCTGGCCAGCCGTCGATAGCGAATCCCGGATCGTTGTTATCGGCAACCTGGCCAAGCGTGTCGCGCGTATTGTAGAAATGCACGACCTGTTCCAGTGTCGCAAAGACGCCGTTATGGCCGTACGGCGGTGTGACCGCGATATTGCGCAGGCTCATCACCTTGTGTTTGCCGATTTGCCTGCCTTCGGGATCACCTGCTGCAATGTCGCTGCGGCCACCGAGGCCCGCGTCTGGCTCCGGTGCGCCCGGTATATTCCAGTTGCGCGGCATGCCGATATTGTCGTAGGTGAAGTCCGTGAACAACGGCGGGAACAGACGGCCGTCGGTCGCCAGGGTCGCTTCGCTGGTATGGCAGGCTGCACATTGAGCCTTGCCCTGAAACAGCGCGAAGCCCAGTGCCTCCTGGTCGCTAAAGCGGGTCTGGCCGGCGAGGACGTAGTCGAACTTCGAGGTGAAACGGTTAAAAAAGCGACTTTTTTCAAACGCGGCGATGGCCTCGCTCATGCGCCGATAGGCCTCGGCGACCCCGGGGGGCGGTGTCAGGTCCGCGGGCGCATCGGGGTATGATGCGATGGTGTCGAGATCGAGGTCGTAGAGTCGGCGAAACAGCCGGACGTACCGACGGTTTTCCTGCAAACGGCTGACAACGGCCCACTTGCTGGGCATGGCCATTTCCACCGGGTTAAGAAAAGGTTGTTGCGCCTGCTCGGCAAGCGTGCGGGCGCGGCCGTTCCAGAACTGGCCTCCAATGTAGAGGCCCTCACTACCGTCCCAGTGGAAATACGGGCTGAACGCCGCGTAACCGACAGACGGCGCGTTCAGGGCGCCGAAGGCACCGTCGACGGAACCGTCTGACACCGCTGTGGCGTTGCGGACATTGTCGGCGTCGACAAAGCCCGGGGTGGGCAGATGTCCACGGCCCGATGGCGCCTTGACGCGCCTGAGGCTGTGACAACTGGCACAGGACTGGTTTCTGTTCAATGACAGGTCGCTGTCGGTGAACAGCTGCCTTCCCAACTGCTGTTCGCGGTCCAGCGACACGACAGCCGCACGGCTCAGCGTCGGCGCCAGCAACAGGATTGCCACCAGGCTGGCTACCAGTGGCGGGGTTATGTTTGGGTGGTTCATGCTCTGCTCCCGAGTTTGCACTTGCCGGTGAAATCAAGTCTCTCCGGGTAGGGAGATTAATGCAAATACGAATGATTCGCAATACGAACTTGTTTGCCAGGCCTGAATAGTCCTGTGTGCCGGATTTCCGCGGTCCCTGACGGGAAACGCAAACTGGAATCTCGTGATAAACTCCTGAAAAATTGCAGAAATGGAGGAGTGTATGACAGCCAGATCGTTTCATCCGCCCGTGCGAACCCTGATGGGCCCGGGCCCCTCGGATGTAAACCCGCGTATTCTTGAAGCGATGAGCCGGCCCACCATCGGCCATCTGGACCCGGTGTTCGTCGACATGATGGACGAGATGAAGGATCTGCTGCGCTATGCCTTCCAGGCCGACTATGAGTTGACCATGCCTGTGTCGGCGCCAGGCTCCGCGGGGATGGAAACCTGTTTCGTCAACCTTGTCGAGCCGGGTGACAAAGTCGTGGTGTGCCAGAACGGTGTGTTCGGCGGCCGCATGAAGGAGAATGTCGAACGCAGCGGCGGCACCGCGATCATGGTCGAAGACGAGTGGGGCAAGGCCGTCGATCTGAACAAGGTCGAGGATGCTCTGAAAGCCAACCCTGCTGCCCAGATACTGGCGTTCGTACACGCGGAGACCTCTACCGGTGCCATTTCGGATGCGCGCGGGCTTGCCGAACTGGCGCACAAGTATGAATGCCTTGTGATCGCCGATACCGTGACATCGCTGGGCGGGTCACCGCTCAGAGTCAGTGAATGGGGTCTGGATGCGGTGTACTCGGGAACCCAGAAATGCCTGTCCTGCACGCCCGGGTTGTCGCCGGTGACTTTCAGCGAGCGTGCGGTAGCCGCTGTAAAGAGTCGCAAGACGCGCGTACAGAGCTGGTTCATGGATCTGAATCTGGTGCTGGGTTACTGGGGCGGCGGCGGCAAGCGCGCCTATCACCACACGGCGCCGATCAATGCCCTGTATGGTCTGCACGAGGCGCTGGTTATCCTGCATGAAGAAGGCATCGAGCAGGCCTGGGAACGCCATCGCGTCAATCACCTGGCCTTGCGGGCGGGGCTTGAAGCCATGGGCCTGTCATTCGTCGTTGACGAGGCCAGTCGCCTGCCGCAGCTGAATGCCGTGTCCATTCCGGAGGGTGTCGACGACGCCACGGTACGCGCGCGTCTGCTGAATGAATACGATCTGGAAATCGGTGCGGGGCTCGGACCGATGGCGGGCAAGATCTGGCGTATCGGTTTGATGGGCTACGCCAGTAACCGCCGCAATGTGTTGCTGTGCCTTGGCGCGCTGGATGCCGTGCTTTCGGACATGGGCGCGCCGATCGATGGCGGCGTGGCGGTCGGAGCTGCGATGAAGGTGTATCAGTAGGTCGCAGCTAACGTCATCATCGGGCACCCTGCGAGAGAGCGGTATACCGCCGCTCCCGCAGGGCAGACGACTTACTTGCCGGCGGTCTCGTCGGCCTTTGCCGGCGCCGCTTCAGCGGGCTCGGTTTCGCCGGTGCCGGTGCCGGTGTCGGCCTGCTGCTTATCCTTGATATCGATCTGTGCACCCTGGTGCAGACCATCGATGTACTGCTGTACGCGCTGTTTCTGCACAAATGCCTGCAGCTGCGGTTTTACCTGCTCAAACGACGGCGGCGTGGATTCACGCACATCGTCCAGCATGATGATATGCCAGCCGAACTGCGTCTTTACCGGCTCCTTGGTGTAGGTGCCTTTTTCCAGCTTGGCAACCGCTTCGGAGAACGGCGCGACCATCTGTTTCGATGAGAACCAGCCCAGTTCGCCACCGGTTTTGCCCGACGGTCCGGTTGAATTCTTCTTCGCCAGTTCCGAGAAGTCCGCGCCCTTGTCGAGTTCCGCAATCAGTTTTTTCGCCTGTTCTTCGTCATCGACCAGGATATGACGGGCTTTGTACTCGTTGCCCTTCGGCACCTGTTCGTCATAGATTTTCTGTAACTCTTCGTCGGTAACCGGATTGGCCTTGAGATAGTTCTGAATGGCGGCGGTGGCGATTACGGCACGACGCTGCTGATCGATCTGTAACTGGATTTTCGTGTCCTTGTCCAGCCCTTCCTTGCTGCCGTTCTGGCTCGCCAGCTCGAGATTGATCACTTCATCGAGCACCGCGCTGCGGTCCGGTGCCGGTCCGGGGCGGTGTCCCTTCATCTGCTCTTCGTAGAGATCCAGTACGGCTTCGGTAATCGGCGCGCCGTTGACCGTGGCGACCACGGTGCTGGTGTCGTCAATCGCCGCTGCGGGT
>JASFNS010000010.1:0-14270 GCA_050116915.1 Thiogranum sp.
TCGCCGATCACACGGGGCGACGTATAAAGATCGTGCGCATCGCCTGCCTGCTGGCCACGTTGACGTTCGCCGGTGTGTTTCTCGCCCGGGGCTACTGGTGGATGGCGCTGGTGATGTCGCTGTTCAGTTTCTTCTGGAATGCGGCGCTGCCGCAGTTCGAGGCCACCACGCTCAATCATCTGGGTAGCGACACCCATCGCTACAGCAGTATCCGCCTGTGGGGGTCGATCGGTTTCATCATTGCCGTTGCCTCGCTCGGTACGCTGTTCGAGCGCACCGGCACCGACCGCCTGCCGCTGGTGCTCATGGGGCTGTTTGCGGGCATCTGGCTGGCGAGCCTGCTGGTGCCGGAAAAGGCCAGCGCCCACCTGCCGCTGGATCACAGCCCGCTGCGCGATGTGCTGAAGAAACCGCCCGTGGTTGCGCTGTTGCTGGTGTGTTTTCTCGTCCAGGCCAGCCACGGACCTTATTACACCTTCTACAGCATCTACATGTCCGACAACGGCTACAGCGAGAGCCTGATCGGACAGCTGTGGGCGCTCGGGGTGGTAGCTGAAATCGTCGTGTTTCTGCGCATGCCGCGCTGGTTGCCGCGCTACGGCGCGCGCCGGCTGATGCTGGTGACCACGGCGCTGACCGCGCTGCGCTGGGCGCTGATCGCCTGGTTTGTCGACAACCTCTGGGTGATGATCGTGGCGCAGACGCTGCACGCGGCCAGTTTCGGTCTGTACCACGCGGTAGCCATCCATCTGATACACCGGCACTTCCGCGGCCGCCACCAGGGGCGCGGCCAGGCGCTTTACAGCAGTTTGAGTTTCGGTGCCGGTGGTGCGCTGGGCAGCTTCGGCGCCGGTTACCTGTGGGAGGGTGTGGGCGCCGAATGGATGTATATCGGCGCGGCCGTCATTGCCGTGGCGGCGGGCGGAATTGCCTGGTGGGGCGTGCGCGATGTGGATTGAGGCGCGGGCGCGCGGTGTCGGCTGCAGCGCATACGCGCAAACAACGCTGCGCACCTGCATGTGCCTGCTGGCCCTGTTGCCGTTCGCCGCCAATGGCTACGACTACAGCCTGTCCGGTTTTGTCGGCGTCGAGTCGCGTCTGTTTGCCGAGGATGGCCAGTTTGCACACCAGTTCGATACCTTTCAGAACTCGCTGGTGTTGCAGCCTGAGTTCACCTGGCTGGCAGACAGCGGTGATGACCAGTACAGCTTTATACCCTTCGTCCAGGTGGACAGTCAGGACAGCCGGCGCACCCACGGGGACATTCGCGAAGCCTACTGGCGCCATGTCAGTGGCCCCTGGGAAGTCCTCGCGGGTCTCAACCGGGTGTTCTGGGGCGTGACCGAATCCCGTCACCTGGTGGATATCATCAACCAGACCGATCTGGTCGAAGACCTGGATGGTGAAGACAAGCTTGGTCAACCCATGCTGAAAGTGTCTTCGCAACGGGACTGGGGAACGCTGGACCTGTATCTCATGCCCTGGTTCCGGGAACGCACCTTCCCCGGCAAGCACGGTCGCCTGCGCTTTCCGCTGGTCACCGATGGTGATCCGGATTACCAGTCCAGCGCAGGTCAGCATCACCTCGATGCCGCGCTGCGCTATTCGCATTATCTGGACGACTGGGACTTTGGTATCTATTACTTCAACGGCACGGGCCGCGAGCCGCGGCTGGTGCCGAATGCCGACGCCAGCCGCCTGGTGCCCAGCTACGATCTCATCAATCAGGTGGGCACGGATGTGCAACTGACACGCGGGGCCTGGCTGTGGAAGTTCGAAGGCCTGTGGCGCGCCCAGCACGGCGAGCATTACGCCGCTGCTGTGGGCGGTTTCGAATACACGCTTTATCAGCTCATGGCCTCCGAGGCCGACCTGGGCCTGCTGCTCGAATATTCCTGGGACGGTCGCAGCAGCGATCCGGCGCAGCAACCACCGGTGCTGTTCGACGATGATTTCTTCCTGGGCGCAAGGCTCACGCTCAACGACGTGCAGAGCTCCGAGCTGCTGGTGGGCTTCGTGATCGATCGTGACAGTCACGCCTCCCAGCTGTCGCTGGAGGCGGCGCGGCGTCTCGACAATCACTGGAGCGTCGAGGCCGAAAGCCGCTGGTTCGTTAACGACGGTGGCAACGACGTGGTTGCCGCCTTCAAGGATGACAGCTACCTGACATTGCGCCTGTCGCGCTATTTCTAGCCTGGGGAGAAACCTGAGACTTCACTTTAATGGCTCTATTAATATTATATAAAATAATCGCTTAAATAATATTATTAATGTTAATAATAGAAACTTTCGGGATGGGCCTGCCCGCATGCACGGGTCGATCGAAACCGGCCGGGTGACGAATGTCGCGGTAACTTGAAACACGGGGCCCGGGTTGGCAGTCCGGATCCGGGTGTTGTAGACCGGCGTCGGCGTGGCCGGTCCTCGCGTTGCACGCGCGCTGCGCAGGAGCGCCTGTCCGGTTTAGTGATAGGCGATGCGTAGTGTATATTCGCAACCGTCAATCTATGGATTCAGTCGTGCCGGGAAGAAGGGGGCTCAAGTGCCAGTAAGCAAGTTGTGTGTACGGATTGTGCTGGGTGCCAGCGTTGTCTTGTCATCCGCCTGTACCACGCTGGGGCCGGATTTCAAAACCCCGCCGGCGGACCTCGAAGCCGTCTGGAACCAGCAAAGCCAGGCGCTCGACACCAGCAAGGTATCACAGGACTGGTGGACCATTTTCAACGATCCCATTCTCGACAAGCTGGTGGAGTCGGCCTACCGGCAGAATCTGCCCCTGCAGATCGCCGGTCTGCGTATCTTCGAGGCCCGTGCCCAGCTGGGCATTGCCATCGGTCAACAGTATCCGCAGAGTCAGCAACTGAACGGCAACCTGACCCGTGTGGGCCTGAGCGAGAATTCGCCCAATTTTATTTCCGGCTTTACCGATGACACCTATACCCAGGCCGGCCTGGGCGTCGACGCGGCCTGGGAACTGGATTTCTGGGGTCGCTTCCGCCGCGGCGTCGAGTCGGCCAGCGCCAGCCTGGGGGCGTCCATTGCGGACTATGACAGCGCGCTGGTGTCGTTGACCGCGGAAGTGGCGCGCACCTACATGGTGTTACGTACCCTCGAGGAGCGCCTGCAAATTGCCAGGGACAACACCGTCACCCAGGCGCGCAGTTACAAGATTGCCGATGTGCGTTTCAGGAACGGCGCGGTCAGCGAGCTGGACCCGGCACAAGCGCTCAGCCTGCTGAAGTCAACCGAGTCCACCGTGCCTCAGCTGGAGAACCTCATCCGTCAGTCCAGGCACGCGCTCAGCACGCTGCTCGGCATGCCTCCCGGCGACCTGCAGGATATTCTTCAGGGGGCCGGGAGTCTTCCGCAACCCCCTGCGGCAATGGACGTCGGAATGCCGGCCGACCTGTTGCGCCGGCGGCCGGATATCCGCCGCGCCGAGCTCCAGGCCGCTGCGCAGAGCGCATTGATCGGTGTCGCCAAGTCGGATCTCTACCCGCGTTTTGCCCTGGTAGGCTCGCTCGGGGTTTTGGCGTCGGATACCGGTCAGAGTGATCTCGGTGATCTGTTCGACGGCGACAGTCTCGCCTATAGCTACGGGCCTTCGGCTTCCTGGAAGATTCTCAACTACGGTCGCCTGAAAAACCAGGTGCGTGTTCAGGACGCACGCCTGGAAGCGCTGATCGTCAACTACCAGAACACGGTGCTGGAAGCGGCGCGTGAGGTGGAGGATGGACTGAGCAGCTACGCTGGCAGCCGGCAGCAGGGTGCGCGCCTTGCCGAGAGTGTCGCGGCCGCGCAGCGTGCCGTGGACCTGGCGCTGGTGCAGTACCGCGAGGGCGCCGTCGATTACCAGCGGGTGCTCGACACCCAGCAGAACCTGTTACGGGTGCAGGATGCCTATACCACGGTCCGCGGTGAAGTGGTCAGGGCACTGATTGCGGTATACAAGGCGCTGGGCGGTGGCTGGGAGATTCGTGCCGGTCAGCCTTTCGTCCCGCAGGAACGCCAGAAGGAAATGATGCAGCGCACCGACTGGGGGCGGTTGCTGGACAAGGGTGCGACGGACGAGCTGCCCGCAGCGCCCCCGACAGGCACGGCTCAGCCGGTATTGAACGCACCGGTCTGGTAAGCGCCTGGTGGAATCCCTGTGCAACCGGCGCCCGGGCGGCGCGGTTGCCGTGCTCCGGCAGGTTCAGATCGATGCTGTATAGCCGGCCTGTTTGACGGCGGCGATCAGCTCGTCGCTGCGGGCATTGCCGCGTACCGTGGCACTGCCGGCTTCCAGGGATACGTCGACCACCTCCTTGACGCCGTCAACCGCGGCTAGCGCCTTGCGTACCGCGGCGACGCAATGCATGCAGGTCATGCCTTCAACTTTCAACTGGATCGTTTCACTCATCACTTACTCCACGGGTTTGAACAGCCGCAAGCGGTTGGCATTGCTGACCACGGTGACCGAAGACAGCGCCATGGCGATGCTGGCGAACACCGGGCTGAGTAACCAGCCGGTGACGGGGTAGAGGACGCCGGCGGCCAGCGGGATGCCGGTGACATTGTAGATGAATGCCCCGAACAGGTTCTGCTTGATGTTTCGCAAGGTGGCGCGCGACAGGGCGATGGCGCTGGCGACACTGGCAAGTGAATTGCCCGCCAGGGTGACGTCGGCGCTTTCGATAGCCACGTCGGTGCCGCTGCCAATGGCAAATCCGACGTCGGCCTGCGCCAGCGCCGGCGCGTCGTTGACGCCGTCACCGACCATACCGACGCTGTGTCCACGCGACTGGAGCTGTTTGACAACATCGGCCTTGTGTTGCGGCATGACGCGGCTGTAGACGGCGTCGATGCCCAGTTCCGCGGCTACCGCACGCGCGGTATCGGGATGATCGCCGGTACACATGACAAGTTCAATGCCCTGGCGTTTCAGCGCCTCCAGCGCCGCCGGTGTGTCAGCGCGCACCGGGTCACGCAGGGCGAGCACCGCGACAGCCCGCTGCCGCTCGCCCAGCCAGATGGGGGTGGCGCCCGTGCCGGCTATTTGGCGGGCCTGGTCAAGCAGGGCCTCGGCGCAGGGGATACCCAGTTCCTCAAGCCATTCCTGACGCCCCAGGAACATCTCGCGGTCTTCCAGCCGGCCCCGCACGCCCTGGCCGGCTTCGGCATGAAAACCCGCCACCGGCGACAGCGCGATGTTGCGCGCCTGCGCCGATTCGATCACCGCCAGTGCCAGCGGGTGTTCGGATTGTTGCTCCAGGCTCGCCGCCCAGCCCAACGCCCGGTCTTCCTCGATGCCGGTGTCGCAATAGACCTGCGTGATGCGCGGCCGTCCTTCGGTAAGCGTACCGGTCTTGTCCACCACCAGGTGGGTGATACCGGCAGCCGACTGCAGGGCATCGCCGTTGCGGATGAGAACGCCGAACTGCGCGGCACGGCCCATACCCACCATGATGGCAATGGGTGTGGCCAGTCCCAGGGCGCAGGGGCAGGCGATAACCAGCACGGCGATCGCCGTGGTCAGTGCGTAGGGCAGTTGCGGCGCGGGGCCGGCGGCATACCACGCGGCGAAGGTGAGCACGGCGATCAGCAGCACCACAGGAACGAACACAGCGGCGATACGATCGACCAGCCGGCCGATGGGTGGCTTGCTCATTTGCGCCTGTTTGACAGCCTGTATGATGCCTGCGAGGGTGGTGTCATCACCGACACGGTCGACCCGCACCTTGAGGGCGCCGGACCGGTTGATGGTGGCGCCGGTGATACTGTCCCCCGGCCCCTTGGCGACCGCCAGGGGTTCGCCGGTAAGCATGGATTCGTCGACGCTCGAGGCACCCTCGACCACCGTGCCGTCGGTGGCGACCGACTGGCCGGGCCTGACCAGAAACAGATCGCCCGGCTGTAACAGCGAGACCGGCAGTTCGAGTTCCTCGCCGTCGCGGATCAGCTGTGCGGTTTTCGGCGCCAGTTCAACCAGCGCCCCGATGGCCCTGCCGGTGCGCGCGCGGGCGCGGACTTCCAGGGCATGGCCGAACTGCAGGAAGGCCAGAATCAGCACCGACGTTTCCAGGTACAGGTGGCGCTGGGCGGCAGGTACGAAGTCAGGCGCCAGGATCAGGAGCACAGAGGCCAGCCAGGCCGCCGCAGTACCCACGGCGACCAGCGTATCCATGTTTGCCTGGGCATGTTTGAGCTGTTTCCAGGCGCCCACGTAGTAACTGCGGCCGCTGTAGGCCATGGTGAACAGACAGATCAGGGCGGTGACGAGCCAGAACCCGCGGCCAGTCAGATCCGTGAGCGCGGTGCCGGACTCGACCCCGGGCAGCACGCCCGCAAGCATCGTCGCCATCAGTCCGAAACCAACCAGTCCCGCGAGCATGGCGCGCCTGACCGCCTGACGAATATTCAACCGGGCCTGCTGTTCCTGCGCGAGGTAGGGGTCATCTGTCACTTCGACGAATGCCGCGGGCATACCGGCGCGCCGCAGCGCCAGCAGGTAGTCGGCGGGGTGGGCGCGGGCGGACAACCGGCCGCGCCGGTTGTCCTGCCAGTCAATCGTGGTTGCCGCGGCAACCTCCTGCAACAGCGTCGCCGCGCGTTGCCGCTCACTGTCGGTCAAGGCCTTGTCGAACACCAGTGTCGCGCTGCCGGTGACGCCGACGGTGGCTTTGCGCGCCGGATAGCCCTGGTCGATGATGGCTTCAACGACCTGCTGCGGGTCGCCGCCGAGGACGTAGGCCGCACCCTCCACCAGGTTGACCGACGCCTCGTGCACGCCGGCCACGCCCAGAACAGCCTTTTCGACCCGCGCCACACAGCTGGCGCAGGTCATGTCGTCGATGTCGATACGGTATCCCCCCTGTGCGGCTGCCGAGCCGGTCTCCGGCGGTGTTTCCGGTAGCTCGCAGCTTTCGGGCTGCTGCGCGCGCGGTCGTGCGCCATACCCCGCGGCTTCGACCGCTGCGATGACTTCGTGGGGCAGTCCGCCGGTAACGGTGGCCCGGCCGGCGTCCAGTTGCACGTCGGCGGACACCACGTCCGGTACGGCGAGGATGGCGGCTTCGACGCGCGCCACGCAGTGCTGGCAGGTCATGCCGTCGATAGACAGCTCGTAGCTGTCCGGCGTCAGGGACGAACCGGATTGTCGGGTTTGCGTAGACACACGGACAGTATAATCAAGTCCAGGGGCAAGAAAGCGCAGCGCTGTTGCGTAAATCGCTTCCCGCCTGTCAACCGACCCGAACCGATCAGCGCATGAAGGCCCGCCGGATCCAGTAGTCCATGCTGAAAAAGCGCCCCGCGCCAATGAAGAACAGCACCAGCAGCATGATGAAATAGGTGGCGGCGAATTCGATACCGTTGTTCAGTACCACGAAGCTGCCGTTCTGGGTCAACCAGTCATAGTTGCCGTGGGTTTGCAGGATTTCCTTGGCTCTGTCGAGGCGTTCCACCGCGCCCATGGTGCGTTCGGTGGCGAACGGGCCGCTGCCTTCGGCGATTGCCAGCCAGCCGTTGGGCAAGTGCACGGTGACTGCAGCGACGACCATGGTGACCATCATCGGTATGGAAATCCAGCGTACCGCAAAACCGATCAGCAGCAGCACCGCACCGCCGGCTTCGGTGAGCGCCGCGGCCCACGCCATGATTTCGGGAAACGGCAGGCCCAGGCCCCAGTCCGGGTTGCCGAACCATTCGATGATGCTGTCCATATCGGCCAGCTTCTTGGTTCCGGCCATCCAGAAGACGGGTACCAGGTACAGTCTCAGGGCCAGCGGTCCGAGGAAATCAAAAGCGCGCGTGGTGTCGAGCAGGCGTTGCAGTTGCACGAGGGGATACATGCGGTGTCTCCTTGCTTGTTGTTACTTTTCCGGGCTGTTCGGACTGATGCCGCGCACGATGTCCAGACGGCGCCACTCATCGAGGATGGCGTGGCCGCTTTGAATGACCAGTTCGGGGTCGGGGTGCTGCAGCTCGGCGGCGATCTGCTGCAACTGGGCGCGGCCGCTGCGCCCGGGCTGTTCCTGCAACAGCGAGAACAGGCGTGCGCTGACCGGATTCAATTCGATGAATCCCACTTCGTCCCGCGTATCGCGGTACACCAGCAGGTAGGTCGGTTGTGGATCGGGCTCTCGGGGCTGGAAGTCGCGGCTGATCCGGTGCACCGGGTACTGATAGGCCAGGGGCCATGCGAGGGGAGACAGCAGCGGTGCGCCGGCGAGCAGGTCACCCTCGACGGCGAGCTGCTCGCTCTGGTCGTTCTCGGCGACGGATAGCGCGAGTTCCACCCACTCGTAATGGGCGAGTTCGCGCATGAACGGCAGGTCGGCGTCGCGCTCACCGCGTTCATCGTTCAGGTAGTCGAGAAACTCGCGCGGGATGTCCAGAAACAGCGGCGAGTGGCAACGATGGCCGGCGTAGAAATCACGCGCCAGGGCATGCCAGCTTTGGTCATCCATCAGTTCCCGCAGCACGGGAAAACTGCTGCCGAGAAAGCCTTCGACGTTGTTGAAGAACAGCTCGCGGTAGATGCCCATGCGGCGGTCTTCGATGCCGGGCGGAGCGTCATTGTGCCGCGGGTCGCGGATATGCGCCGCAAAGGCATACTGCTGTTGAATAAAGGCCGGTTTAGCCGTGGCAGACATGGGCTGCGGCTTTTTGTCCGGCATGTCCGCTCTGGATGTCGACGATGCGGTCGATTTCGGTCAACAACTGCGGCAGAGGCGGTATGTTGAAATCGCGTTCCAGCAGGGTCGGCACCACGCCGAAATGCGTATATGCTTTGTCGAGCAGGTTCCACACCGGGTCGATGACATCCGCGCCGTGGGTGTCGACAATCAGGTCTTCGGCCTCGTTGTAGTGGCCGGCGATGTGGAAATACACCACCCGCTCGGCGGGCAGCGCGCGAAGGAATTCTTCCGCGTCGTAGCGGTGGTTGATGCTGTTGACGTAGATATTGTTGACGTCGAGCAACAGCTCGCAATCGGCTTCTTCCAGCACGGCGTTGAGGAAGTCGATTTCCTCCATCTGTTTGCCGGGTGCCGCGTAGTAGGAAACGTTTTCCATGGCGATGCGCCGTTCGAGGATATCCTGGGTACGGCGGATACGTTCGGCCACGTGCCTCACGGCTTCCTCTGTGAACGGGATGGGCATCAGGTCATAGAGATGCCCGTCATCGGCGCAATAGCTCAGGTGTTCGGTGTAGGTGCGGATCCGGTGTTCGTCGAGAAATCGCTTGAGACGGTGGAGAAACGTTTCATCCAGTGGGGCGGGACCACCGATCGAAAGCGACAGGCCGTGGGTGACGAAGGGGTAACGTTCGGTGAAAGCGCGCAACTGTTTGCCAAGGCGTCCGCCGACACCGATCCAGTTTTCCGGTGCGACTTCATAGAAGCCCACCTGATCTGCCGGTTGGTCCACGAGCGGACCCATAAGGGTCCGCCGCAGCCCAAGACCGGCACCATGAACGGGATAGCTTGAATCCGTCATGGCAGGCCTGATTTACTTGCTTCCGCCGCACTTGCCTTCAGCGGGTTTCTTCTCGCCGCCGCACTTGCCTTCGTGGGCTTCGCGCTTGGCACCGCACTTGCCTTCACCGCACTTGCCTTCTTTGGCGGTCTTCTTGGCTGCACCACACTTGCCTTCGGGCTTGGCTTCTTCAGTCGTCGCCTTGCTTCCGCCGCACTTGCCTTCCTCGGCGACCATGTAGCCGCTGGACAGCTGGGACATGCCGAATGGGTTGTCAGCGGCACTGGCGACTGTCGTGCCGGCAAGCGACGCGACAAATGCAGCACCGATAGCAACGGACAGGGGTTTCACTAAAGTTGTTTTGGTCATTGGAGACGCCTCCTTAAGGCTCTATTTTGGTATGCGGTACCCTCGGTACCATGTAAAACCGGCATGCAATGCCATCACCTGTGGTGGATGACAGCTTGTCTGACAGGCCGGCATGGAAAAAGTTTCCGGGACGACGCGCCCCGGCAACTGAAGCAGTGTGGAGGAGCGGCGGAAACGCCCGTATTCCGAACGCCTCACTGGTCCTCCTTGACAATGGCACCGATACATTCCAGGTAACGTTGTTCATCCGCGGCTACGCCGTCGCGTTGCGCCTGCCAGATCATCTCGGCAAGACACTCCATCAGCCGGTGTTCGAGACTGTGAGTGTCCGGGTATCCGGCAGCGAGGCGGTGGTACAGCTCGCGTATTCCGGCGGGCCGGTCGGTGCCGACCTGCTCCTGAATGGCCAGATGCATGCCCATATGCAGAAACGGATTGGTCTCACCCAGTTCCGGCAGATATTCCCGACCCAGCGCCTGTTCGGGGTTCTCCAGCAACGGCTGGTATTCCGGGTGGCGCTGTATGACAGCGACGATTTGCGCCTGCAGCGGCTCCAGCGGCCGCCCTTGCCGGTGCAGCCGCCAGGCCTCGCAGTAGAGGCTGCGCAGCTGGTCGCGATTCTGTCCGAATAACATCATTCAAGGCCCGTCAGGCGAAGATTGCCCAGTAGAGATGATTCTGCGCAAGTTTTCATCTGTCGCCAATTGACGTCAGTTTTCGGTTTTGTGGCGGTACTCGCACAGATCCTCGATTACACAGCTGCCACAGCGCGGGGTGCGCGCCACGCAGGTATAGCGACCGTGCAGGATCAGCCAGTGGTGGGCATCCCGCTTGAATTCGTCGGGCACGCACCGGACCAGTTTGCGCTCCACTTCCACCACATTCTTGCCGGGAGCGATACCGGTGCGGTTACAGACACGGAAAATGTGCGTGTCCACAGCGATGGTGGGTTGCCCGAAGGCGGTGTTCAGAACGACGTTGGCGGTCTTGCGGCCGACGCCGGGCAGGGCCTCCAGCGCTTCGCGCCGGTCGGGAACGCGGCCCTTATGCTCCTTGACCAGGATGGCGGCGGCCGCCATCAGGTTTTTCGCCTTGGTGTTATACAGGCCAATGGTCTTGATGTAGGTCTTCAGCCCGGCTTCGCCCAGCCTGAGCATCGCCTGGGGTGTCTTCACCTTCTTAAACAGTGCGCGGCAGGCTTTGTTCACGCCGACGTCGGTGGCCTGCGCCGAAAGGGTGACGGCGACCAGCAACTGGTAGGGGTTGCCGTACTCGAGCTCAGTAGTGGGATGCGGGTTTTCGTTGCGTAGCCGGCGGAAGATTTCGATGCGTTTTTGTTTGTTCATGGATCATCTATGCGGGGCTCTCGATGTTTGCCGCAGACACGAGTGCGGCGCGTTTCTCCTTGCGTCCGTCAATGACGTTCTTGAGCGCAATCAGCAGTCCCAGACCCATAAACGCGCCGGGCGGCAACACTGCCAGCAGGAAGCCGCTGTAGTCATCGACGAAGGTAATGGTCCAGGTGCGTGCAGCCTCGCCGAACATCAGGTGTGCCTGGGAGAACAGGGTACCCTTGCCGACGATCTCGCGCAGGCCGCCAAGTGTTGTCAGCACCAGCAGAAAGCCCATACCCATACTCATGCCGTCGGTGAAGGCGCGGCCGACGTCGTGCTTGGAGGCGAAAGCCTCGGCCCTGCCGATGATCGAGCAATTGGTGACAATCAGCGGGATGAAGATGCCGAGGACCTTGTAGAGTTCGTAGAGGTAGGCGCTCATGCTCAGCTCGATAATCGTCACCACCGAGGCTATCACCAGTACGAACACCGGGATGCGGACTTCCGGTCTTACCAGTTTGCGTATCAGGGATACGATCACGTTGGAGGTGACCAGCGTTACCAGGGTCGCCAGGCCAAGTCCAAGTCCATTGATCAGTGTGCCGGTAACCGCGAGCAGCGGAC
The DNA here is from genome assembly GCA_050116915.1 of Thiogranum sp. GTDB lineage: Bacteria > Pseudomonadota > Gammaproteobacteria > DSM-19610 > DSM-19610 > Thiogranum. The sequence continues at coordinate 11,787 of JASFNS010000010.1, forward strand.
ACAGCCCCAGCAACTGCACCAGGCCGACGTTATTCGACCACAGACCGTCGCGTACAATGTCTTTGTAGGCTGTCATGACTGCTGGTTCTCGTGTGGGTGTTGCTCAAACAGCTTGTCCCCGTTTGCCCGATAGTATAACAGGGTGTTCTTTACGGCCTTGACGACTGCGCGCGGGGTGATGGTGGCGCCGGTAAACTGGTCGAAAGCGCCCCCGTCGCGCTTGACTTTCCACTGGCCCTGTTTTGGATTGTTCAGCGATTTGCCGGTGAAGCCGCGTATCCAGTCGGAACGATCGGCTTCGATATTATCGCCGAGACCGGGAGTTTCGCGGTGTGCGAGCACGCGCACGCCGGCCAGCGTACCATCGAGCCTGACAGCAACCAGCAGGCGGATGTTGCCGTTGTAACCGTCCGGTGCCACCGGCGCCAGCACCACTGCAACGGGCCACCCGCCCTTGCGCGCGCGGTACACCGGTACCGCTTCATCGGTACCCAGCAACTCGCTGTTGTGCACATACAGAATGTCGGCGTAGACATCATTATCGTACTGATCTTTGGGGATCAGTTCATTGAGGCTCCTGAGTAACGCGCGCCGCTGGTTTTCGGCAATCCGCTCGGCAGTATTGTCGTGCGTGAAGGCCACCAGGCCGCTGCCGATCACGGCGAACAGGAAGAGAAAAGCAGCGGAAATGACAACGGGCCGGTAGGTCATGAAGAATCATTGCTCCTCGTGACCGAACACGCGTGGCTGGGTGTAGTAGTCGATGGTGGGTGCCGCCATATTCATCAGTAACACCGCGAAGGCCAGACCCTCCGGATAGCCCCCCCAGGTACGGATGACATACACGAGCGTGCCGATACCGGCGCCGTAGTAAAAGCGCCCGCGCGGCGTGGTTGCCGCCGACACCGGATCGGTCGCAATAAAAAAAGCGCCCAGCATGGTCGCACCGCTGAACAGGTGAAACAGGGGGGAACCGAAGGTGTCACTGTCGGCGATATAGAACAGCAGCGCTACAATGAACAGGGCACTCAGCATGCCGCCCGGAATCTGCCAGTGGATCGCCCGTTGTCGCCAAAGCCACAGGCCGCCCAGCAGGTAGGCGAGATTGATCCACTCCCAGCCGTATCCGCCAACGTGGCCGAACAGCGGCCTGGTGAGGATTTCGCTCCAGGTGTAGTCCAGCCCGAGTTGGGTCTTCGCGGCGTCCAGCGGGGTGGCCATCGTCAGGCTGTCGAGCCCGGCGCCTGCGGGCAATGTGCCGCTGAGAACCAGCTGCAGGGTATCGACAAAGCCGAGGGTGGCACCGCTGTGCATGCCGAGAGGTGGCGGCCAGAGTGTCATCTGCAGGGGAAAAGAGATGATCAGAACGACAAAACCCACCATGGCGGGATTGAACGGGTTGTAGCCCAGCCCCCCGTATAACTGCTTGGCGAAGACAATGGCAAAGCCGGATCCGAGCACCGGCATCCACCAGGGCGCCAGCGGCGGCAGCGCCAGTCCCAGCAACAGACCGGTCAACACCGCGCTGCCGTCGAGCAGCGTCGTTTTAACGGGGCGGCGGCGCGCTGTCAGCATGGCAGCTTCCGCCGCCACCGCGCTCAGCGTGGCGATAGTCAGGTTGAACAGCACGCCCCAGCCGAAAAACCAGAACATGGCCAGCGCGCCGGGAATCAGTCCCAGCATGACCCGGGTCATCAGCCGGCCCAGATCATTTGTAACCGGCAGATAGGGTGAACTCTGGGTGGGGAAGTCCATCAGCGACCCGCCGTGCCGTCGCCGCCGGCGCGGCGCGCGTCGACTTCGGCAATCCTGGCCTGCTGTTCCGGGGTGAGGTGGTCGACGTTTCTGGCCGCGGCATCCTGGCTGGCCTTTTTGGCTTTGACGCGTTCCAGCGCTGCCGCGATCTCGGCTTTCTTGGCATCGGCGTCGCCGGCCCTGGGACGTTTCTCCAGACCTTTTCTGGCGTGTGCGCGGCGCTCCTCCAGGGCCTTTTTCTCCTTTTCCAGGCGTTCCAGGCGGAACTCGTGACGCTGCCGGGCGAGGTCGGCTTTCTGCCGCTGGCGTTCCTGGTCCCAGATTTCGGTCTTGGCGAAACGGTAGTACTGCACCAGCGGAATATGGCAGGGACACACCTGCGCGCAACAGCCGCATTCGATGCAATCGAACAGGCTGTAGTCCTGGATCTTGTCGAAGTCGCGCGCGTGCGCATACCAGTACAGCTGTTGCGGCAACAGTCGCGCCGGGCAGACATCGGTGCACTGGCCGCAGCGGATGCAGGCGCTCGTCGGCAGCGGTGGTGGCGCTTCCTCGCGGCTGGCAACCAGCAGGCAGTTGGTAGTTTTGATCACCGGCACCCGGTCGCTGGGCATCGAAATACCCATCATCGGACCCCCCATCAGCAGCCGGCTTACCTTGTCGGTGTAGCCGCCGGCGGCCTCGATGACGTCGGTCATCGGTGTGCCGATGCGGACCTCAAGGTTGCAG
>JASFNS010000011.1:0-14251 GCA_050116915.1 Thiogranum sp.
CCGGCGCAAGACGCACAAGAGGCTCGACGCATGACGGCCCTCAACCGGATCCTGGCGCTGACCGTCAAGGAGCTGCTGACGATTCTCAAGGACAAGCGCAGCCGTTTCGTACTGATTGTTCCACCACTGCTGCAGTTGTTCGTTTTCGGTTATGGGGCAAGCTTCGACCTGAACGATATCGCCGTGGCCGTGTACAACGAGGACCGCAGCGCGCCGTCGCGTGAACTGATCGCGCGTATCACCGGTTCGCCGCATTTCGACTTGCGCGCCACGATCGGCAGCGATCAGGAGATCGCGCCGCTGATCGACAACGGCGAGGTCCTGCTGGTGGTGCATATCGGCCCGCAGTTCAGTCAATACCTCAAGGACGGCCGCAAGGCCCCGGTGCAACTCATTCTCGACGGACGCAACTCCAACACCGCGTTGCTGGCGCTCGGCTATCTGCGCACCATTGTCACAGACTTCAACCAGTCGTGGACCAGGCAGCAGGGGCTGCCGGAGCTGCCGGCCGTGCTGCAGATGCGCGCCTGGTTCAACCAGAGCCTTTTGTCCCGATGGTTTATCGTACCCGGCATCGTCGCGCTGCTGACCCTGGTGGTGACAACCACCGTTACCGGCCTGTCGGTGGCGCGCGAGCGCGAGGCGGGTACTTTTGACCAGTTGCTGGTAACGCCCATGCGGCCGGTGGAAATACTCATCGGCAAATCCCTGCCGGGTATCGTCATCGGTATGGTCGAGGGCAGTTTCATCCTGTTGATGGCCGTGTTCTGGTTCGAAGTACCCCTGCGCGGCAGCCTGCCGGCGCTGTACCTCGGCATGTTCCTGTTCCTGTTGTCGGCCGTCGGCATCGGGCTGATGATTTCCTCGCTCGCGGTGACCCAGCAGCAGGGTATCCTGGGGGCTTTTCTGTTCCTGGTTCCATCGGTGATTCTGTCCGGCTTTGCGACGCCGATCGCGAATATGCCCGCGCTGGTCCAGCAACTGACCTACCTGAACCCGCTGCGCTATTTTCTCCGGATCCTCCGCGGCGTTTTTCTCGAAGGCAATGATTACCGGCTGCTGGTGGACCAGTACTGGCCGATGGCGGTGATCGGCGTCGTGACCCTGGCGCTCGCGGGCTGGTTGTTTCGCCATCGCATGGTGTAGCGGCGGCGGATAGCGTACAATCCGCGGGTTTCCGATCAACCGGTTTTTGACCGCCGGGGCTCCGATCGGGCCGGTGAACAATCGCCGGAGGAATCCACAGATTAAATAAGCTTTTATTGATATTTCCGCGGCGTAATGCCGTGCGAAGGGGATTGACTTAACACTTTCTTTATATTTGTCATGTTAGGGTGCGCGCTCGCGTAATCCAATCTTCACGGAGAATTGATCCAAATGAGCACTCGCTCAGATCCACTGACTCGTCTGTTTCCCTTTCTCGTCTGGTGGCCGCTGCTCAACGGCAAGAATGTCAGGTCCGACCTAACAGCCGGTTTAACCGGCGCCGTGGTGGTGCTGCCGCAGGGTGTGGCGTTCGCCACCATTGCCGGCATGCCGCCCGAATATGGCCTTTACGCCGGCATGGTGCCCGCCATCATCGCAGCGCTTTTCGGTTCTTCCTGGCACCTGGTGTCCGGTCCGACCACTGCCGCTTCGATTGTGCTGTTTTCCTCTCTGAGTGTGTATGCCGAACCGGGTTCGGCCGAGTACGTGACCCTGGCGCTGACCATGACCTTGATGGTGGGGCTGATTGAACTGGGGCTTGGCCTGGCGCGCATGGGTGCACTGGTCAACTTTATTTCGCATTCCGTGATTGTCGGGTTTACCGCGGGCGCGGCGATCCTTATTGCCAGCAAGCAGCTGAAGAACTTCTTCGGTGTGGAAATCCCGCGTGGCGGACATCTGCACGACGTGCTGATCAGTTTCTGGGGCGAGATTGCCCACATCAACGGCTACGTCACTATCGTCGCGGCCGTCACGCTGCTCTCGGGCATCGCAGTGAAACGCTGGCTGCCGAAGTTGCCCTACCTGATCGTCGCCATGGTGGCGGGCAGCGTGGTGTCCATGCTGATCAACCAGATCTTCGGCAGCGAAACCACGGGTATCGCCACAGTGGGTGCGCTGCCCAGTTCGCTGCCGCCGCTGTCGTCGCCGAGTTTCTCGCTCGATACCATCAAGAACCTTGCGCCGGCGTCACTGGCGGTAACGCTGTTCGCCCTGACCGAGGCGGTATCGATCGGCCGTTCGCTGGGTGCGCGCAGCGGCCAGCGCATCGACGGTAACCAGGAATTCATCGGCCAGGGCCTGTCCAATATCGCCGGCAGCTTTTTCTCCGGTTACGTGGCCACCGGTTCGTTCAACCGCAGCGGCCTTAACTACCAGGCCGGCGCCCAGACGCCGCTGGCGGCCATGTTCGCGGGGCTGTTCCTGATCTTCATCGTGCTGCTGGTCGCACCGCTGGCGGCCTATCTGCCCAACGCCGCGATGGCCGGCATCCTGTTCCTGGTTGCCTGGGGGCTGATCGATTTCCATGAGATCGGTCATGTGCTCAAGACCAGCCGGCGTGAAACGGGCATCATGGCCGTGACGTTTTTCGGTGCCCTGTTCCTGGAACTCGAATTCGCCATTTTCGCCGGTGTGCTGTTGTCGCTGGTGTTGTACCTGATGCGGGTATCCAAGCCGCGGATCATTTCCAGGGTGCCCGATGCGCGCCTGCCGGGGCGCAAGTTCAACACCGATCCCTCGTTGCCCAGTTGCCCGCAGCTGCACATTCTGCGAATCGACGGGTCACTGTTTTTCGGTTCCATCAACCACGTTCAGGAGGCTTTCGCGGACCTCGAAGAACAACATCCCGAGCAGAAGCACCTGGCCATTGTCGCCGAGGGTATCAATTTCGCCGATATCACCGGCGGCGCGATCCTGGTCAAGGAAGCCCGCAGGCGCAAGGCGCGCGGCGGTAACCTTTATCTCATGAAGGTCAAGAAGGGCTTGTGGGAATCGCTGGAAAGCTGCGGTTGTCTGGATGCCATCGGGCCAAACAATTTCTTCCAGTCCAAGACAGCCGCCATCACCGGTATTTTCCAGAAGCTCGACAAGTCCGTGTGCCAGCGCTGCGACAAGCGCATATTCCGCGAGTGTGCTTCCATTCAACGTCTGAGTGACAACACATAGGTAGTAGCCCATGTATGCACTGGTTATAGAGGACAACCCCGATCTGGTCGCCAACCTGTACGACTTCCTCGAGCCAAAGGGTTACGTGCTCGATGCGGCATACGATGCCCGTACCGGTTATCAGTACGCCCAGGATAAGGAATACGACGTTATTGTCCTGGACCTGACGTTGCCGGGCATGGACGGGCTGGAGCTGTGCCGGCGCCTGCGCGATTCCGGCAACACCACACCGGTACTCATGCTTACCGCCCGCGACACGCTGGCGGACAAACTGGAGGGCTTTACCGCCGGCTCCGACGACTACCTGGTCAAGCCGTTTGCGCTGCAGGAGCTGGACGCGCGCATCCGGGCGCTGGTCAGGCGCGCGCGTTGCGAGGAGGGGCGGGAACAGCTGCGTGTGGCCGACCTGTTGTTCGACCCGGATACGCTGCGGGTCGAGCGCGCGGGCAAGGTGATCAACCTGCCGCCCATTCCCCTGAAAATGCTGGCCCTGCTGATCCGCCAGTCACCGCGCGTGGTACCCAAGCGCGAACTGGAACGGCGTATCTGGGGCAATGAACGCCCCGACAGCGACGCACTGCGTACCCACCTGCACGTGTTGCGCAGCGCCATCGACAAGCCGTTTGAAACACACCTGCTGCGCACCGTGCACGGTATGGGGTATCAGCTGGCTGAACCCGATGAAGTTCAGGACTAGCCTCCGCTACCGCGTTACTTTTGCCTTTACCCTGCTCGGCGCCTTTGTCAGCCTGACCCTGGCGGTATTCCTGTACCGGGAAACCGTCAGTATGGAGCAGCGCCTGGTGGCCGAAACACTGGCCACAGAAGTCGGCGATTACCTCGAACGCTACGCGAGGGACCCTGAAAGCCGCGGACCGTCGAGCACGGTGATGCGGTCCTACCTGATTGAGAACGGCAACAGCGCCGGTGTACCGGCGCCATTGCTGGCGTTGGCGCCCGGATTGCACCGCCTGGAGCTCGATGGTAGCCACTACTTCGCCGAGGTGGTGGAGCGCGCGAACCGGCGTATCGTCGTTTTGTACAACGACGTCCAGATTCGCCGCCGCGAGCGCCAGTACAGGGTTTTCCTCGCCAGCGGCGTGTTGATCATGACCGTGCTGTCGGCGGCGCTCGGGTACTGGCTTGCGGGACGCGTGGTGTCGCCGGTCGGTGAGCTGGCGCGGCGGGTCAGGCGGCTGGTGCCAGGCGACACGCAGATAAAACTTGCCGAGCAGTTCTCCGACGACGAAGTCGGGGTGCTGGCAAAGAACTTCGATGATTACCAGGTGCGGCTGAACGCATTCATCGAACGCGAACAGGCGTTCACCGCCGACGTGAGTCACGAGCTGCGTACGCCGCTGGCGGTGGTGGAGGGTGCCGCCGAGGTGTTGCAGGAAGATGAGCGCCTGGAAGAGGACCAGCGCCGGCGGATCGGGCGTATCATGCGCGCGGTGCAGGAAATGGCCGAGACCACCGCGGCGCTGCTGGAACTGGCACGGGAGCGGGTCACCCGCGACGCACCCAGCGGCTGCAATGTCGCTGCGGTGCTGCGGGAAGTAGTGGAAAATCACCGCTCGATCCTGCATCGCAAACAGGTCGAGGTTATCACCGACATCATGGCCGAGCCGGAGCTGCCAGTGGATTGCGCCCTGTTGCGCATTGTGGTCGGCAACCTGATACGCAACGCCTTTTCCTACACCCGCGAAGGGCGGGTCACCATCGCGCTGGACGAGACCGGCATCCGCGTCATCGACACTGGCGTGGGCATTGCCGATTACCAGCTCGACGACATTTTCAAGCCGTTTTACAGCGACCAGGGGGGTGAGGGCATCGGGCTTTCGCTGGTCAAACGCATCTGCCTGAGATACGACTGGCGGCTCGAGGTCAGCAGCGAACTCGGGGAAGGCACCTGTTTCAGCCTGCTGTTCACATCGGAATCCGTATAACTTTCAAAAATAAAGTGTGTGGGCCCGGGCGCTTGAACGGAAAGAGGCTTAACGAAAACGTAACGATATATTAACATTTCTGGTAATATCTCACCGCGCCTTTGCGGCCGCCCGGCCGGTTGGTGCGACAACCCTGCCGCACACAACAGGAGCGCCTTGTGACGGATAAAGCCCGAACCCTCTCGCTGAAGAATTTTGTCGTTGCCCTGATCTTTCTCGCTGTCGGCCTGTTTGCGTCGACCCAGGTGCCGACGATAGAAATCGCCTGGGTAACCGGGTTTCTGCTGCTGACGATTTACCTGTTCGCGCTGGAAATCGTCGGCGTCGATGTCGCCGCGGTGTCGATCATGGTGCTGCTGGGCCTGACGACATTGCTTGCGCCGGTGATGGGGATGGAGGAGGGCCTGGTGTCGACTACCCACCTGTTCGACGGCTTTGCCAGTAACGCTGTTATGTCCATTATCGCGGTGATGATCATCGGTGCCGGCCTGGACAAGACCGGCATCATGAGCCAGGTTGCATCCTTCATACTGAACACCGGCGGCAGTACCGAGAAGCGCATCATCCCGATTATTTCCGGCACGGTCGCGGTGATTTCCAGCTTCATGCAGAACGTCGGCGCCGCCGCCTTGTTCCTGCCGGTGGTCTCGCGCATTTCCGCGCGCACTCACTTGCCGATGTCGCGCCTGCTGATGCCCATGGGCTTCTGTGCGATCCTCGGCGGTACCGTTACCATGGTAGGGTCGAGTCCGCTGATTCTGTTGAACGACCTGATCCTGACCTCCAACACGGCGCTGCCGCCCGAGCGCCAGATGGAAACCTGGTCGCTGTTCTCGGTCACCCCTGTCGGCCTGGCGCTGGTGGTTACCGGGATTGTCTATTTTGTTGTCGCCGGGGGCCTGGTACTGCCCGTGACCAAATCGGAAGGCAGTACCGCGGGCGACGTCATGGACTACTTTCGCGATACCTATGGCCTGGACTACGTGCTGCGCGAAATGCGCGTGCCGTCGTCAAGCGACCTGGTGGGCAAGCTTCTCGAGGACATCGAGCACAGTGAGCACCTGCGGGTGATCGCCGCTATTCGCACCAACAAGGATATTGCCATCGGCGCCGGCGGGGTGGCGCGCGATACCGCGATAGAAGCGGGAGCGGTGCTGGGGGTGCTGGGTTCGCCCAGGGACCTGGAGGCGTTCGCGCACCGCCACGCGATGATCGTCGCGCCCGCACTGGATAACTTCGCCGACGCGCTGTCCGCCGCCAAGGCCGGTATCGCCGAGGTGGTCATACCACCGGGTTCGCAGCTGATCGGCAAGAGCGCGCGGGACGTCTGGTTGCGCAAGCGCTACGGCGTTTCGCTGATGGCGATGCACCGCGTGGGCAAGACCTACCTGGCAGGCGAAGGTGTTCGCGACATGCCGTTCCAGGCCGGCGACACGCTGGTGGTGCACACAACCTGGGAGGCGTTGACGCGCCTGGGCAAGGACCGCAACTTCGTGGTGGTCACTACCGAGTATCCGCACGAGGAGCTGCGCCCACAGAAGGTGGTTTATGCGCTGGTGTTCTTTCTCATCGCCTTGTCGCTGGTACTGTTCTCGGATCTGCGCCTGTCGGTGTCGCTGCTGACCGGCGCGATCGGCATGATATTGGCCGGTGTGCTGACCATAGAGGAAGCCTATGACGCGGTCAGCTGGAAAACCGTGTTCCTGCTCGCCAGCCTGATACCGCTGGGTCTCGCGGTGGAAAGCACCGGTACCGCGGCGTGGATCGCCGACCGTACCCTGACGCTGATGGGCGATGTGCCAGTGTGGACGCTGCAGCTGGCCATCGCCGTGCTCGCGACCTTCTTCACCCTGGTAATGTCGAACGTCGGCGCCACCGTGCTGCTGGTGCCGCTGGCGGTCAATATCGCCATCCGGGCGGGCGCCGATCCCGCGCTGTTTGCACTGACGGTGGCCATCGCCACGTCCAACTCGTTCCTGATTCCCACCCACCAGGTCAACGCCCTGATCATGGGGCCGGCGGGCTATCGCGTGCCGGACTTCATGCGTGCCGGCGGCATCATGACCGTGCTGTTTCTCGTGGTCATGCTGATCATGATGAACCTGGTGTTTTAAGCGCTGCATTCAGGCGGCTGAATTGTGTGCCGGCGGACCGGCGTTACAGGGCGGCTAAATATATGGTTGAACAGATATGCGTCGTTACGTATATTGGCCGCTCTTGCTGTACCCGCCGCACGCGCGCGCAGGGGCCGGTCCGCTTACGTCGTGGAAATCGAGCAATGAATATTCTGTTTTTGTGCACTGGCAATTCCTGCCGTTCCCAGATGGCCGAGGGCTGGGCGCGCGCGCTGGGCGCCGACGACCTGCAGGTGCAGTCCGCGGGTATCGAAGCGCACGGCAAGAACCCGCGGGCTATCGCCGTGATGCAGGAAGCCGGCATCGACATCAGCGCCCAGGCATCGACGCGGGTGACCGACGACATGCTGCAGGCGGCCGACCTGGTAGTCACCGTGTGCGGCCATGCCGACGAGCACTGTCCGGTGTTACCGCCGGGCACCCGCAAGGAGCACTGGCCGCTCGAGGATCCGGCGCGCGCCGCCGGCAGCGAAGAGCAGGTGATAGCCGTGTTCCGCGCCAGCCGCGACACTATCCGCCAGCGGGTGCTCGATCTTCTGCAACGCCTCGGCGTGAGTGCCAGTCGGTGAGCGTGCAGTCCGAAACCGTGGCAAAGCGGGAGGCGGCTGCGCAGATGAGCGTGTTCGAGCGCTACCTGAGCCTGTGGGTGCTGGTGTGTATTGTTGCCGGCATTGGGCTCGGGCAGCTGTTTCCTGCGTTGTTTGCGCGCGTCGGTGCCCTGGAGGTTGCCGACGTCAACCTGCCGGTAGCGGTGCTGGTGTGGCTGATGATCCTGCCGATGCTGCTGAAAATCGACTTCCAGGCGCTCAGGGACGTGCGCCGGCACTGGCGCGGTGTTGGCGTCACCTTGTTCGTCAACTGGGCGGTGAAACCGTTTTCCATGGCGTTTTTCGGCTGGCTGTTCATCCGTGTGCTGTTTTCCGACTGGCTGCCTGCGGGGCAGACAGACAGCTATATCGCCGGTCTCATCCTGCTGGCCGCGGCTCCCTGTACCGCCATGGTGTTCGTGTGGAGCAACCTCAGCAACGGACACCCGGGTTTTACCCTGTCACAGGTGGCGCTGAACGATTTGATTATGGTGTTCGCCTTCGCGCCAATCGTCGGCCTGCTGCTGGGTATCGCTTCCATCAGCGTGCCCTGGGACACACTGGTGCTGTCGGTGGTGCTGTATATCCTGTTGCCGGTGATCGTTGCGGTGTTATGGCGCAGCACGCTGTTGCGCGGCGAGCGGGGGCGGGCACGGCTTGCCGCCCTGCTCAGACATCTGCAGCCGTTTTCGTTGCTGGCGCTGCTTGCGACCCTGGTGTTGTTGTTCGGTTTTCAGGGACAAACGATAGTCGGCCAGCCCGCTATCATCGCGCTACTGGCGATACCGATCCTGGTGCAGGTGTATTTCAATTCCGCCCTGGCCTACTGGTTGAACCGGCGCCTTGGAGTCGCGCACTGCATCGCAGCGCCCTCGGCGCTGATCGGCGCCAGCAATTTCTTCGAACTGGCCGTGGCCACCGCCATCAGTCTGTATGGTCTGAACTCGGGGGCGGCGCTGGCCACCGTGGTGGGCGTGCTGGTGGAAGTGCCGGTGATGCTGTCCGTGGTGCGTATCGTCAACCGCAGCCGGGCCTGGTACGAGGGCGCGCTGCCCGCGCCGCGATCAGAACAGGCGTGCGTTCAGCCACATGTGCGTGCCGATACTGGCGGCATAGCCGATGGCCACGGCGGGCGCCCATTTGAGATGGCCGAAGAAGGTGTAACGGCCGCGAGCCTGGCCCATAAGGGCGACGCCGGCCGCGGATCCGATCGACAGCAGTGAACCGCCGACACCCGCGGTCATGGTGACCAGCAGCCATTGTCCCGTGGACATGTCCGGGTGCATGGTCAACACGGCGAACATCACCGGGATATTGTCCACGATCGAGGACAGCAGGCCGATGGTGACGTTGGCGCCGGTGGCGCCGAAGTCGGTGTACATGACCTGCGAGGCGATCGCCAGGTAGCCGAGGAAACCCAGGCCGCCGACACACATCACCACGCCATAGAAAAACAGCAGCGTGTCCCATTCGGCATTGGCGACACTGCGGAACACATCGAACGGAACGATATCGCCCATCTGGCCCTTTGCCTTTTTGCGCCGCGGGCGATGGTTGTTCTGGGCCAGTTTGGTCAGGTAAAAGCCAAACAGCTGCAGATAGCCGAGACCGGTCAGCATGCCGATGACCGGCGGCAGGTCGAGAAAGTTGTGGAACGCCACGGCGGTGATGATAGTGGCGAGAAACAGGCCGATAACCGTCAGCGCGCCGGAGCGCATCTGCACCGCTTCGGAGGAGCCGGTGGGCTTCAGTCCGGGAATCGCAAACTGCATCAGCAGTGCCGGCACCAGGAAGTTCACCAGGGAGGGTATGAACAGGTCGAAGAACTGCCAGAACTCGACCACACCTTTCTGCCAGACCATCAGTGTGGTGATGTCGCCGAACGGGCTGAAGGCGCCGCCGGCGTTGGCGCCGACGACGATATTGATGCACGAGAGCAGGACGAAGCGCTGGTTGTCGCCGCCCACCGAAAGCACCACCGCACACATCAGCAGGGCGGTCGTCAGGTTGTCCGCGACCGGCGAAATGAAAAACGCCAGGAACCCGGTAAGCCAGAACAGGGTACGGAAACCGAACCCCCGGCGGATCAGCCAGGCGCGCAGGGCATCGAACACGCCGCGTTCTTCCATGGCGTTGATATAGGTCATGGCCACCAGCAGGAACAGCAGCAGTTCGGCGTATTCGAGCAGGTCGTGGCGGACCGCGACTTCGGCCAGACCGTGCAGGTTGAGGCGTTGATAGGACCAGGCTATCAGGCCCCAGATCACGCCCGCGGCCAGGATGACCGGTTTGGACTTGCGCAGCCCGGTGAACTCCTCGGTCATGACCAGCGCATAGGCGACAATGAAGATGGCCAGGGCGGCGTATCCGACCCAGTTCGCGGTCAGATCCAGGCGTTCGGGAGCACCCGTATCCGCCAGTGCCGAAAGGGGCATTCCACCCAGGGACAGGAGTAACACAGCAAGGGAAAGTAATCGCACAAACTCGACCGCGGGTGACTATGAAATTTTCAGTCTGCCATACTAGCGAAAAGCCGCTGCCTCTAACAGGCTATCCGCATTTCGCCCGATGGAGTACCATTAGCATTGGCATTTTTCCTGGTTACCGGTTATGAGATTTTCCGCGCTGTTGTTTCTGTTTTTGCTGTCTGTCGCCACCGCCCGGGCGTCGTCGTTGCCGGCCGAGGTGGTCGAGAACATGGATCAGTACCGTATCGTGCTGTATCTCAGCGATGAGCAGGTGAACGCCATCCCGGAATGGCAGCCCGGCGAGGGCAAACCGCCGATGTCGCTGCAGGACGCCGTCAGCCACGTGCTCGCGTGGATCGCCAGGGATACTTCACTGGCGGGCGCGCAGATCTACGAATTGAAATACAAACCCGTGCATAACTACGAGAAGCTCAACCGCTGGTATTACCTGGTCGAGTTGCGCATGGAAGCGGGCAAGAAACGCTTTGTCGCCGTGCTTCCCGGCGGTCAGGTGGTGTCGGCCATCGAGGAACCGGGTCGCTGAGCGCGATCAGATAACAGCCTGTCCGGCCGCGGACGGCAGCAGTTGACTCAGGGCCGCCATCTGCTGGTACTGCTCAAACACATTCAGACTGATCTTGATGGCGGTAGCGAAAATGACCACTGCCAGCACCCGGCGCAGCACCACGCGCGGCGTGCGCTGGCTGAGCAGGCTGCCTAGCTGCGCACCGATAATCACACCCGCGACCAGAATCAGGGAATTTTGCCAGGGGATCTGACCGGTGCCGAGACGGCCCATGAGCACCGCGCCGGAAGACAAAATGCCGATGGCCAGTGCGCTGCCGATGCAGATGCGCGTCGGGATATGTAACAGGTAGAGCATCGCCGGGATATAGAGGAAGGCGCCGCCCTGACCGATGATGCCCGCTGCGGTGCCGATGACCACACCGATGAGTACCGCCAGCGGTGTATTGACCTTCACGTCGCCGAGCTGCTCCTCGTGGGCGGAGTCTTTCTTCGGCATCAGCATCAACAGTGACGCCGCCAGTGCCATGAGGGCGAAAACCAGCAGCATCAGCTGTTCGGAGACGTGCACCGAGAACCGCGACCCGGCAAAACTGGCGAGCGTCATCGGCAGGCCGACAGCGGCGACCAGGCGCCAGTGGATGCGCTTGAAACGCTGGTGGCCGAAAGCACCGGAGAGTGTACCCGCGAAACTCTGTACCGTGGTCATGCCGGCGACGAGCTTCATGCCCAACGCGGGAAAGCCCAGGGCAGGGGGGGCATACAGCAGCAGCGGTACCATTATGATGCCGCCGCCGATACCGAGCAGGCCCGACAGGCCGCCGCCCAGCAGGCCGAGCAGGAACAGCAGGAGTTCGAACATCGTCAGCGGAACAGCACGCGGCCTTGCCAGTCTTTTCCGTCGTCGATGACCTCGCCGATAATAGCGGATTCGACACAGCCGTGTTCATGCAGTTGCTGCAGAATATCGTCGGTTGCGTGCGGTGCGACGCTGATCAGCAGGCCGCCGTTGGTCTGGGGATCGGTAAAAATCAGTTGACGGTCGATGTCCCAGTCTTCGCCGAACGACAACTTGGTGTCGTAAGCATCCATATTACGGTAGGCGCCACCGGGGAAGACGCCTTCGCGCGCGAGGATCTCGGCCGCGGGATACAGCGGTACGAGGTCCGAATGGATGACGATGCGCAGTCGTGCGCCCTCGGCCATTTCCACCAGGTGGCCCGCCAGGCCGAACCCGGTAATGTCGGTCAGACCGTGCACCTCGGGTATGTCACCCAGCCAGGTGCCGGCGGTATTGATGGCGGTGATCGCGTCGACAAAGGTCTGGTATTCGCTGTCCTGCAACTGATCGATGCGAAAGGCGCTGGCCAGGATGCCGATGCCGAGCGGCTTGGTGATGATGATCTTGTCGCCCGGCCGCGAGGCGGCATTGGTCTTGATCTTTTTCGGGTGGACCATACCCACCACCGCCAGACCGAAAATCGGCTGCGGATTTTCGATGGTGTGGCCGCCCGCCAGTGGCACCCCGGCACGGGTGCAGATATCGATGCCCCCGCGCATGATTTCCTGCAGCGCTTCGGTTTTGATGTCGTGGATGGGGAAACCGGCGATGGCCGTCGCCATGATCGGGGTGCCACCCATGGCGTAGACGTCGCTCAGGGCGTTGGAGGCCGCCGCGCAGCCATAGATATAGGGATCGTCCACCAGCGGCGTCTGGAAATCGTTGGTAAACACCAGTGCCTGTTCACTATTTATCTGGTAGATGGCGGCGTCGTCGCCATTTTCAACGCCCACCAGCAGATTCGGGTGTACCCCCAGACGGGGCACGTTCTCAAGAATGCGTTTCAGTTCGGCGGGCTCGACCTTGCAGCCGCAGCCGCCGCCGTGGGCGAACGATGTGAGTCGTTTTTTGACCTGCTCTGCAGCGGTTGGCGGGACGAGGGTGGGTTGAATGGCTGTCTTAAACGCACCGAGTTGTGAATCCAAAGTACATCCTCCGCGAGTTGGTTTGATCGACCGTAGCGGTCGTGGTCACCGCCGCAAGCGTCGCGTGGGCGAACGGAAAGTACTTCTATATCACAATATTAATTAATTTATCAAGAAACTCAGTTAATAAACGTCATTAAATCGCAATAAACGGCCGTTCACGGGGAGGGGCTCAGTGAATCGTCAGACCATTGGCGCGTAACCGGTCATCGGGGCCCAGCGATGCAACCTTCCATTTGGCTTCGTGCAGCCACTCGATGAATTTGTCCGGCGGCAACGGCCGGGATATGTAGTAACCCTGGGCGATATCGCAACCCATCAGCAACAGTTCCTGCAGTAACTCCTCGGTTTCCACGCCTTCGGCGATGGCGCTGAGGCCGATGCCGTGGGCAAGGTCGATGGTCGACTGGACGATGACGTGGTCGTTGGCGTCTTTGCCCATGTCCAGCACGAACGACTTGTCGATCTTCAGGCTGCGCACCGGAAACTTCTTCAGGTATGCCAGCGACGAGAAACCGGTGCCGAAATCGTCGACCGACATCTGGTGTCCGAGTGACGCCAGCTGGCTCAGGGTGGAAATTGTGCAATCGGGGTCGGACATCATGGAGCTTTCGGTAATCTCAAATTCGATGTGGCGCGGTGTCCGGTACCAGCGATCCACTTCCTTGCGGACATAGGCGGCAAAGTTCGGGTCCTGCAGGTCCCAGAGACTGAGGTTTACCGAGATCGGCAATTCGATGTGCAGGCGCGTAGACCAGTGGTGGGACGTCTGCAGCGCCTTGCGCACCACCCAGCGTGTCAGCGGTCGGATGAGCCCGGTTTTTTCCGCCAGCGTGATGATCTCCTCGACATTGACACTGCCGAAGGCCGGGTCGTTCCAGCGCAGCAGCGCCTCGACGCCGACGACGCGCTGGCGCCGCAGGTCTACCTTGGGCTGGAAATGCAGTTCCAGCGCGTCACGGTCGATTGCTTCGCGCAGCCGAGACTCCAGCTCCAGCGAGCGCATGCTGTTGGCATCCTGTTCGGCCGAGTACACCGCAATGCCGCCGCTCTCTTTCTTGGCCTGGTACATTGCGACGTCGGCATGCTGCAGCAAGGCTTCGGCGGTGTTGCCGTGTTGCGGAAACAGCGTAATGCCGATACTGCCGTTGATGATCAGGTGGTTTTCGTTGATGTTGAAGTAGCGCTTCATGGCAATGGCGATCTTCTTCGCCACGTGGCCCGCCTGGGTCGCATCGACCGACGGCAACAGCAGCGCGAATTCATCGCCACCCAGGCGGCAGACGGTGTCGTCCTCACGCAATACCGCGACCAGGCGCTTGGCCACCAGCTGAATCAGCTTGTCGCCGGTGCTGTGCCCGAGCGTATCGTTGATCTGCTTGAACCGGTCCAGGTCAATCATCAGCAGGGCGAACTTTTCGTCGTGGCGCTGGCTGTGGATGATGGTCTGG
>JASFNS010000012.1:0-13804 GCA_050116915.1 Thiogranum sp.
CGAAGGGCGTATGCGGTATTAGCTTGGGTTTCCCCAAGTTGTCCCCCACTACTAGGCAGATTCCTATGTATTACTCACCCGTCCGCCACTCGTCGCCTGGTAGCAAGCTACCATCGTTACCGTTCGACTTGCATGTGTTAAGCATGCCGCCAGCGTTCAATCTGAGCCAGGATCAAACTCTTCAGTTCAATCACTTTAGTCGCTTGAGGCGACAAATCTGGCTCGATGTACACCAACTCGGAATTGCTTGAGTTGCTTCCATCGAAATGTTGCTTTAGCTACGCAACCATTCCAACGTAAGCACCCACACAAATTATCTGATCCAAACTGTTAAAGAGCTCACTGGCGCCGGGCCAGTGGAGACCGACAATTATGTAATAACTTTGCCTGTCTCGTCAATACTTTCCGCTTCGTGACTTTTCCGGGTTCCGGGTTCACCCCGAAGCAGAGGCGCGCATTATACAGCCGGCTTACCGGCCGTCAAGCGAAAAGTTTCAGCTAATTTTCCGCCCCGCCGGCACCACCCGCGGAGCCCCCCGCCACCGCCTGCCGGGGGTCCGCCCGGAAGCCCCGCGACGGGCGCGCTTCCGGGATTCAGCCGGCTTGTGTGGCGGCGCTGGGCGGTGAAACATTCAGCACCAGCCAGTAAATACCCAGCTGGCGGACCGCCTCCATGAACTGATTAAAATCCACCGGTTTGCGGATATAGCTGTTCGCACCAAGATCGTACCCGGAGATGATGTCCCGCTCTTCGTTGGAAGACGTCAGAATAACCACCGCCAGGCGCCGGGTAAGCTCTTCGCTGCGTATGCGCCGTAACACACCCAGGCCGTCGATCTTGGGCAACTTCAGATCAAGCAGCACTACCTCGGGCAGCCTGCTGGTGTCACGACCGCTATGCAGACCCTGCCCGAACAGGTAATCAAGCGCCTCAGCACCGTCGCGCGCCACCACCACCTCGTTGAGGATGTTGTTGCGCTTGAGCGCGCGCAGCGTCAATGCCTCGTCATCCGGGTTGTCTTCCACCAGAAGTATGGTCTTCCTGTCCATCTCTCCAACACCCTCTCCGTACCGCCGGGATCCGCCCAGACTGCATGATCACAACCCTGCGTGGATTACCTGAATTTACCGGACCACCTATATAGTTATTGCTTCCCAAGCAAATTATAGACAGAAAAAACTGCGGGCGACCTGTCGGGCATCAATTTCAGGCCCCACGCCCGCACGACATACCGCCAGGCTGTCAGTCGATCGAAACGCGGGCGAAGCGGCGCTTGCCGACCTGATATACCGCGGCGGTGCCGGCGGCGACGATCAGCCCGGCATCCTCGACGCGCTCGCCGTCGATCCGCACGGCGCCCTGCTTGACCATGCGCAACGCCTCCGAGGTGCTCGAGGTCAGACCGGCCTGCTTGAGGACATTGGCCAGCGGCAAACCGTCGCCGTCGGCGGACAGCTGGACCTCGGGGATGTCTTCGGGCAGGGCGCCTTTCTGGAAGCGCGCAATAAAATTCTGCTGGGCCCGATCGGCCTCGCCCTGCGAATGAAAGCGAGCCACGAGTTCACGCCCCAGTTCAAACTTTATATCGCGCGGGTTGCGGCCTGCGTGCATTTCCGATTTCAGTTTTTCGATATCCGCAAGAGGCCTGAAACTCAATAACTCGAAATAACGCCACATCAGCGCATCGGAAATCGACATCAGTTTGCCAAACATTTCATCCGGCGGTTCGGCGATCCCGATGTAGTTTCCCAGCGACTTGGACATTTTCTGCACACCGTCCAGACCCTCCAGGATCGGCATGGTTATCACCACCTGCGGCTTCTGCCCGTAACTTTCCTGCAGCTGACGGCCGACCAGCAGGTTGAACTTCTGATCCGTACCGCCGAGTTCGATATCGGCCCTCAGTGCGACCGAGTCATAACCCTGCACCAGCGGATAAAGAAATTCGTGGATGGCTATCGACTGACCCGATGTGTAACGTTTGTTGAAGTCGTCGCGCTCCAGCATGCGCGCCACGGTGTGTTTCGCCGCCAGCTGGATGAGATCGGCGGCGCTCATTTCGCCCATCCAGCTGGAATTAAACACGACCTGTGTTTTTTCCGGATCAAGAATCTTGAAGATCTGCTTTTCGTATGTGCGCGCGTTTTCCAGCACTTCATCGCGGGTCAACGGTTTGCGCGTGACATTCTTGCCGGTCGGGTCACCTATCATGCCGGTGAAGTCACCGATCAGGAAAATCGCCTCGTGCCCCAGTTCCTGGAACTGGTGCAATTTATTCAGCAGCACCGTATGCCCCAGGTGCAGATCCGGCGCGGTCGGGTCAAACCCGGCCTTTACCCGCAACGGCCGGCCGGCCTTGAGGCATTCGGCCAGTTCCGACTCCACCAGTATCTCCTCGGCACCCCGCCGTATCTGCTGCAAACCCTCGAGCTGCGACATGCGTCACCCCCGTACACCCGAAAAAATGAGGCGCAAGAGTAACATAAGTTGGCCGATAACCTCACTGACAAGCTACGGACAGAGGCCGGGGCAAGTAACCAAGCAGCTGATTTATATGGCATTCAGCTAACTCGCCAGGCCCGCGAGATGCGTTCGCGAGTACCCCGTGGCACGATTTCTGCAAAAAGTACCGGGCGAAGCCAAAGACAGGTTGACCAAAACCCATGAACTCAGTTAGGTTTGGATATTCTTTCGGAAGGGAATTCTAGTGCGTTACGGCGACACATCACTGCGCGATTACAAATCGGGCTGGCAAGGTAATCTGGCGTCAAAGCGCGGTGGCAAGGGCTGGCGGTGGGCGCTGCTGGGCACCTTGTCGGGACTGGCACTCGGCTTCTTTTCGCTTACCTCCTTCGATGCAAATGCCTTGCGTGTCAGGGATTTACCGCTCGACATACCCGGCAGCATCGGTCTCGACAGCGACCTCTCCGGGCAAACCGGGAGCCAGTCACTGGACCTCCCGCCACCGGCGCTGAATCTGTCCGCCGAACCCCTGGCGGAAACCGGAGAACAACCGGTGCCGCGGGGCACCTGGCACGAAGTCACGATCAAGCCGGGCGACAGCCTGGCACGTCTGTTCAAGCAACAGGACATTCCGCCGCGTCAGTTGCATGACATTCTGGCCAGCAGCGATGTCGCCAAGAAACTGACACGTATCTACCCCGGGCAAGTGCTCCGCATGCGGACGACCGCAGAAGATGGCTTGCTGGAGTTGCGCTACGAAATCGACGCCCTCAACGAAATGGAGGTCAGGCGCAGCGACGACGGTTATGAATCCCGGCTCGTCGAGCGTGAACCGGAGCACCGCGTCATGCGCGCGGCCGGGAAAATCGACAGTTCGCTGTTTCTCGCCGCGCAGAAGGCCAAGCTGCCCGAGAGCCTGACGATGGAACTGGCGAATATCTTCGGCTGGGATGTCGATTTCGCGCTGGATATCCGCGACGGCGACCAGTTCGCTGTCGTCTACGAAGACCTCTACCTGGATGGCGAACGTATCGGCACCGGCGACATTCTTGCTGCGGAATTCATTAACCAGGGCAAGCTTTACCGCGCGGTACGCTATACCGATTCGCAAGGCCGCAGCGATTACTACGCCCCCGACGGCCACAGCATGCGCAAGGCGTTTCTGCGTACGCCGGTGGCCTTCACGCGCATCAGTTCGCGATTCAGCACTGGCCGCAAGCACCCCATCCTCAATCGCATACGCGCACACAAGGGAGTCGACTACGCGGCACCGCGCGGCACGCCGGTCAAGGCCACCGGCAGCGGCAAGATCGTGTTGCGTGGCAAGAAAGGGGGTTATGGCAATACCGTGGTCATTCAGCACGGCAGCCGCTATAGCACGCTGTATGCACACCTGAACGGTTTCGCGCGAGGCCTTAGCGTCGGCGAGCGCGTCAAGCAGGGAGAGATCGTCGGCTACGTCGGCAGCACCGGCCTCGCCACAGGACCACACCTGCACTACGAATTCCGGGTCAACGGCGTTCACCGCAATCCCCTGACGGTCAAACTTCCGGATGCCGCGCCGTTAGCCAAGAAGTATCGGGAAGACTTCAAACTGCAGACCGAAAACCTGATTGCCCAACTGGAACTGGCGAAAACCCGGACCGTTGCCCTGCAGGACAACTGATTCGCGTCAGCCGCGCCGATGCCCGCTTACTACATCGGCCTGATGTCCGGCACCAGCGTCGATGGTATCGATGCTGTGGTGGCTGATTTTTCCGCCGCGCGACCCGCCCTGCTGGCGGCCGGAACCACGGCCTACACGCCGCAGCTCCGCGCGCAGATTCTCGCCACGCTGGATAACCCCTCACGCGTCTCCCTGCAATCGCTTGGCCAGCTCGACGCAGCGCTCGGTGACGCTTTCGCCCAGGCCGCACTCGCCATCGCCACCGAAGCCGGGCTGCCGCCCGCGCAGATCTGCGCCATCGGCAGTCATGGACAGACACTGTTTCACGCCCCCTCGGCGAGCCCGCCATTCAGCATGCAGGTCGGGGACCCCAGCCGCATTGCGGCGAAAACCGGTATCACCACGGTAGCCGATTTCCGCCGGCGAGACATTGCCGAGGGCGGGCAGGGCGCCCCGCTGGTGCCTGCGTTTCACCGCGCCCTGTTCAGCGAACCTTCGCTGTCGCGGGCAATACTCAATATCGGGGGTATCAGTAATCTCACGCTGTTACCGGCGGCGGCCGGGCCCGTTTCGGGTTTTGACACCGGGCCGGGCAACCTGCTGCTCGACGCCTGGATCGGCAAGCACCGCAGCCTGCCGTTTGACCGTGACGGCGAGTGGGCCCGCAGCGGCAACTGCCATGGCCCGCTGCTGGAACGCCTGCTGCAACAGCCATATTTCGAACAGCCGCCACCCAAAAGCACCGGCAGGGAACTGTTCAGTCTGCGCTGGCTGGAGAACCTGCTCAGCCCCGATTTCCAGGCTCTGGCGGCAAACGATGTGCAGGCTACGCTGGCCGAGTTTACCGCGGCGACCATTGCCGGGGCACTTGCGCGGTTTGCGCCGGCAATGGACGAAGTGTCCGTTTGCGGCGGAGGAGCGCACAACAGTTTCGTGATGCAGCGCCTGGCTGCGCTCCTGCCAGGCTGCCGGCTAAACACCACCGCGGCGCTCGGCCTTCACCCCGACTGGGTGGAAGCAACCGCCTTTGCCTGGCTCGCCAGAGAAACACTGGAAGGCCGGCCCGGCAACCTGCCGGGCGTCACCGGCGCGAGCCGGCCGGCGGTGCTCGGCGCCATATACCCGGCGGGAACCTAGCGCTTGTCGATCGGCACGTAATCCCGGACCGTTTCGCCCGCGTAAACCTGGGTTGGTCGGAAAATACGGTTATCGCCCAGCTGTTCGCGCCAGTGCGCCAGCCAGCCTGCCGAACGCGCAATAGCAAAAATCGAGGTGAACTGGTCGGTGGGTATACCCATCTCCTTGTAGAGGATGCCGGAGTAGAAGTCGACGTTGGCGTAAACGCCTTTGGGCGCGAGTTTCTCCTCGCAAGCCTCTTCCAGCGCCAGGGCGGTTTCGAACAACGGCCCCATGTTGCCACCGCGTTCATCCATCAATTCACGCATGAGCTTCTGCAGAATAGTGGCGCGCGGGTCCTTGACCTTGTATTCGCGGTGACCCATACCCCAGATCTTGCTCTTGCTGGCCAGTTTTTCGTCCAGCCATTTCCCGACATTCTCCGGGCGCCCGATCTGTTCGAGCATTTCCACCACGCGCTCGTTAGCTCCGCCGTGCAGCGGACCCGCAAGGGTGCCGACCGCCGCGGCGATTACCAGGAACGGACTGGCGAGCGTCGAGCCCGCGACCAGCGCAGCAAAGGTCGAGGCATTGATGGTGTGTTCGGCGTGCAGGATCAGGCACGCGTCCATGATACGCGCCAGACAAGGGTCCGGATCTTCGCCGCTGAACATGTACAACAGACTCTCTGCATAGCCGAGATCCTTGCGAATGGGATAGGGATCGTAGCCATTGCGCACGTGCTCCCACATCGCCACGATGGTCGCCATACGCGCGATGATCTTCACCGACATGTTGTGCACATAATTCAGGTCCTGGCACATCATGCTGCCGGTCAGGCATTCGTCGCCCGGATAGAACATGCCCAGGCTGGCTACCGCGGTCTGCAGCATCTCCATCGGATGGCCGGTCGCCGGCAGGTACTTCATGATTTCCCGGACGTTGTATTTGACGACGCGATTGGCGCGCAATTCGTGGTCGAACTGGTCGAGCTGCGCCCGGCTGGGAAGCTGACCGTCGAGCAGCAACAGGCTGGTTTCCTCGAAGGTGCTGTTTACCGCCAGATCCTCAATGCGATAACCGCGATAGGTCAGGATACCCTTGCCGCCATCCAGATCGGAGATATTCGACTGGGTTGCGGGAACCCCTTCCAGACCGGGTAGATATTCACTCATTCGCCACACTCCAGCATCGACGCTCGCGACCAAAAGAAGCGTTAGTATAACGGTTTATACCGGTATGTAAGCCCCTGACTGCAGGCACGAAAAAGGGGCGTCCTGGACGCCCCCTTGAAAGACTGAAACGCGGCTTGATTCAGGCCGAGAATGAAGATCCGCAACCGCATGTCGTGGTCGCATTGGGGTTGCGAATCACGAAACGCGCGCCTTCCAGGTCTTCTTTGTAGTCGATCTCGGCGCCCACAAGATACTGAAAGCTCATGGGGTCAACCACCAGCTTGACACCGTTCTTCTCGACCTCGGTATCACCCTCGTTGACGGCCTCGTCAAAGGTGAACCCGTACTGAAAACCCGAACAGCCGCCGCCGGTGATATATACCCGCAACAGCAGACCGGGATTACCCTCTTCCTCAATCAGGCCCTTGACCTTGGACGCCGCCGCATCGGTAAAAACCAACAGCTCTTCGGTGTTGCCTGTGTCCTGGGCGGTACTTTGTGTCATCAGTCTGTCTCCCGAAACATACTTCTGCAATGCTGCAAGTATGCATTTCCCGAGTAATAAGGTCAAGTATTACTTGGCCGTGCTCATACCGGCGGGCGGGACGATTTCCACCGTTTTATCAGTCGCCGGCGCCTCGCGGCGCGCCTCGCTGCGGTGCACCAGATTGCCATTGACCTGCGCGCCCATAGCCATTTCGATGAGTGCGTAATAGACGTTACCGTCGACTTTGGCATGGCTCGCCAGCTCGACCCGTTCGCCGGCATGGACGTCACCCTCGACCGTACCGTTAAGCACCAGATTCGGCACCCGCACATCACCCTCGATACGGCCTCTTTCACTGACGGTCAACACGGAATCGCTGCCCGGCTCGGCGACGATACTCCCCTTGATCACACCGTCCACATGCAGGCCGCCGGTAAAACTGACGTCGCCTTCCAGGCGCGTTTGCGCGCCGATCACGGTATCAATGGCACAGCTGGGTTTCTTCCCGATTCCAAACATCGCTTTCTCCTGTATCACTGGCCCGGAGCGCCGGTCAGGCGGGCCACTCCATGGTTTTGTCCACACCCGGTGGCTGTCCTTTTCCGCTGGTCTTCACGTGAATCGTCAGGCGCTGCGGCTTAAACGCCGGCGGAATTTCGATCTCTCCCTCGAAGTCCTGAAAATATCGGAACTTGAAGTTCAACGCATCACCCCCATCAACCCGCAGGCTGGTGAACGGCAGTACCCTGGTCTGCCCATCCTGCGTACCTTCGACCTCGATTTCTATGACACCGCGCACATATCGGTCATTGCGTTTAACCTGCGTCAGCATCAGTTTGTACTTGTAGCGACCCGCGGTCGAGTGCGGCTCCAGGTCAAAGCGCTGGATATTCAGCCCCGCCTTGTTGTCGCCGGGCGAGACGATGCCACGGTAGAACGCCAGCTCCTTGCGCAGCGCCTGCAGTTTGTCCTGCAGCGCCGCAAACTCATTGCGCACCTCGACGCTCGCCAGCCGGTCGATCTCGCTGGAGCGTTGCTGGATCGCCAGTTGCTGGCGCAGTGACGCGTTCTCGCTGCGTACCTCGTCGAGCTTCTGTACCAGCTCGGCCTGCCGTTGATCGAGCCTTTCCAGCTCGCTGCCGGCATAGTGCACGCCGCGCTGAAACACCAGATAGACGCCGCTCAGCAACAGCACCAGCCCCGCACCGGCCGCCAGCCAGATATGCGCCGGTTGGTAGACCAGGATCCTGTGGTTACGCGATTCCATATGCACTACCGCAAGACTGATGCAACAATCGCGCCCACTCAGGGAATCAGTCCGACCAGACGCAAACCGCTGTGCTCTTCGAACCCCAGCATGATGTTCATGTTCTGCACGGCCTGTCCGGCGGCCCCCTTGACCAGGTTATCGATCACCGACAACACCACCAGGGTCTGTCCGTCGGGCGCCCGATGGACGGCAATACGGCAGTCGTTGGCGCCTTTCACCGTGCGCGTTTCCGGGTGAGAGCCGGCCGGGAGCACGTCAACGAAGGGTTCCTCGCGATAGCGCTTTTCGAAAACGGCCTGCACGTCGACACCCCGGTCCGTACACCGCGCGTACAAGGTGGCGTGGATTCCGCGGATCATCGGCGTGAGGTGCGGCACGAAGGTCAGGCCCACGGGAGCGCCGGCGGCCTGCTCCAGACCCTGCCGGATTTCCGGCAGGTGACGGTGTCCCGGCACCGCGTAGGCCTTGAGACTTTCGGCCGCCTCGGACAACAGCGTGGCGACACTGGCGCCCCGGCCGGCCCCGCTGACACCTGACTTGCAATCGGCAATCAACCCCTCGCGCTCTATACACCCGGCCTCGATCAATGGCAGCAACCCGAGTTGCACGGCCGTCGGGTAGCAGCCCGGGTTCGCCACCAGCCGCGCCCCGGCGATCGCGGCACGGTTGACTTCGGGCAAGCCATATACAGCCTCCTGCAACAAGTCCGGGCAGGCGTGCTCCATGCCGTACCACTGGCGCCAGGCATCGGCAGTCTTCAGCCGGAAGTCTGCGGCCAGGTCGATAAGGCGCACGCCACGCTCCAGCAGTTCCCGGGCCATGCCCATCGCGACACCGTTCGGGGTGGCGAAGAACACCAGATCGCAGGCGCCCAACACATCCATGTCCGGTTCGGTGAACGCCAGATCGACGTGGCCGCGAAGATTGGGAAACAGATCGGCTACCCGGGTACCGGCCTCGCCACGCGAGGTAACTGCGTACAACTGCACATCAGGATGCAGCGCCAGCAAACGCAACAGCTCAACGCCCGTATACCCGGTACCGCCGACCACACCAACTTTCGTCATAACCCCACCCGCCACCGTTGCGCCTCGCGCCGCCCGGTAAAATTGATACGCCTATAAAAGCCTGTATTGTCCGCACTCCGTGAAAGCTTGTCCATTCCGGGTGATTGCGCGAGGAGGCAGGAAAATAGTAAGGTGCGCCGATGTTCAAATACCTACACCGTTCCGGGAAGGCGCTGCTTTCGCCGGATGCCTGGAAAATTCGCGTGCTGTTCTGGTCCGGTGCGATCATCGTCGGTCTGGTGGCGAGCGGCTTTGCCATCGTGACCGAATATGTCAACGAGGGCTTCAATCACCTGCTGGAAATTTCGCCCTACCTGCCGTTCCTGCTCTGTCCGCTAGGCCTGGTCCTGGTCGCGACGCTGACAGTGAGATATTTCCCCGGATCGCAGGGCAGTGGTATCCCGCAATCCATTGCCGCCCTGGACATGGTGGAACACAGATCACGCAGTGCCGTGCTGTCGTTTCGCATCGCCTTCGGCAAAATCCTGCTGACCCTGTTGGGCTTGCTGAGTGGCGCCTCGATCGGCCGTGAAGGTCCGACGGTACACATCGGTGCTGCGATCATGTTCTCGCTGGGCCGCTTTGCGCGTTTCCCGCACCATTACATGGACAAGGGCCTCATCCTCGCGGGCGGTGCAGCCGGTATCGCCGCGGCCTTCAACACACCGCTGGCGGGTATACTCTTCGCGGTCGAGGAAATGGGGCGTTCGTTCGAAGAGCGTACAAGCGGCGTACTGCTCACGGGTGTGTTCATTGCCGGTATCACGGCCATCGTCATCCAGGGTAACTACACCTATTTCGGCACCACGGATGCAAGCCTGGAAACATCACAGTTCATTCTGCCGATACTGGCCTGCGGTATCGTCGGCGGCCTGCTGGGCGGCCTGTTCAGCACGGCACTGATCCGCGGGTCGCGGCGCCTCGCACCGCTGCTCAAGCGCCGTCCGGCGCTGGTCGCGCTGGTCTGCGGTCTGGGCATCGCCACGGTCGGACTGATTTCCGGCAATACCGCCTATGGTACCGGCTACGATCAGGCCCAGGCCATTATCACCGGCACCAGCACCCTGCCCGACAATTACCCGTTCATGAAAATGCTGGCGACGCTGTTCTCCTATCTGAGCGGCATTCCCGGCGGTATTTTCGCACCTTCGCTGGCGACCGGCGCCGGCCTCGGCGCCGAAATAGCACCCTGGCTATCCGACGTGCCGACCTCCGCGGTGATCATCCTCGGCATGGTGGGCTACTTTGCGGGCGTCGTGCAGACCCCCATCACGGCCTTTGTCATCGTCATGGAAATGACCGACAACCAGGCACTGCTGCTGCCGCTGATGGCAACCTCCTTCCTGGCCTACGTGACCTCGCGGCTGATCTGCCCCGAACCGATTTACCGCGAACTCGCACTCAATTTTCTGCCGGTAGCCGCGAAACCCGAACCCTCCAAAACGGAAACCCCTAAAACGGAACCCGAGGAAACCGGCGAGGCCATCGAGAAATCCGGCGCCTGAAACCTGTCGCTTATCGACTTTCGCGACTCCCAGGGAGTATTGTTCGCGACAGCATGAAACCGAAAGCGCTCCTTATTGCCGCATTCACCGCAGTCCTGCTCACCGGCCTGGGGAGCCTGTGGCTGGCACCGGGCCGCTTGCAACAGGCTCCGGAAGTCAGCTTCACGACGCTCCGGGGTCAACATCTGAGCATGGCATCCTTGCGTGGTCGCCCGGTGCTGGTGAATTTCTGGGCCAGCACCTGCCGGGGCTGTCTCGAGGAAATGCCGGAGCTCGTCAAGCTGTACAAGGACTTCGCGCCCCGCGGGCTGGCGGTCATCGGTATCGCCATGGCCTATGACCCACCCGACCACGTCGTGGCCCTCAGCAAGGCCCGCAATATCCCCTATCCGATTGCGCTCGATATCAACAGCAAGGCCGCCCGGGCGTTCGGTGATGTCGGCGTGACGCCCACCTCTTTTCTCATCGCGCCGGACGGTCGCGTGGTTCACCGCAAGACCGGTGAGCTGGATATCCACGAGGTGCGACAACTGATCGCCGGCATGCTCACACCGTCCGTCGCCGGCGCACAAACAACTGCGGTGAACTAGCCATGCTCTGGGTCAAAGCCTTCCATATCATTTTCATGGTCACCTGGTTTGCCGGCCTGTTTTACCTTCCCAGGCTTTTCGTCTACCACGCCGATTGCCGGGATGACATCGGCCACCAGCGTTTCCTGGTAATGGAGCGCAAGCTCTATGCGATCATGACCCTCGGCGGCGCGCTCGCAACCTTCTTCGGTGTCTGGCTGTTGTTGAAATGGCACTGGCCCATCAGTGAATTCTGGCTGCAAGTGAAACTGGTGCTGGTAGCCGCGCTGATTGCCTACCACCTCTATTGTGGCCGGCTGGTAAAGCGGTTTCGCGCCGGCGACAACCGGTATTCCGGCGTCTTCTACCGCTGGTTCAATGAATTTCCCGCCCTGATCCTGATCGCCGTGGTTCTGCTGGCGGTGCTGCGGCCGTCCTGGTGAAAGCCACGCTGTGACGAACACCCTGTACACCGGCGCGTAGTTGTTAATACGAATCGTTTGCATTTGTCTTTTTTCCCTTTATAATATGCAGCAGCCCACAATGACCGAAGGGAAAACCAGCAATGAAACATACCACCTGTTCACGCGTTGGCCTGACTGCAGCCCTGCTGGCAGCCACCGGCATCGCGTTTGCCACCGACATGCCCAGCGCGGAAGAAATGTGGAAAATCATTCAGCAGCAACAGCGTGAAATTGAAGCCTTGAAGCGCGGCCAGCAGGAGAATGCCGAGAACGTCAAGGCCGTGGTGGATGTCGCCGAACAATCGCAGCCCAGGGCGCCGGGCGCCGCCAGCTGGGCGGAGAACACGCAGGTCGGCGGCTACGGCGAAATGCACTACAACAACCTCGACAGTGGCAACGAAATAGATTTTCACCGTTTCGTGCTTTTTTTCAGCCACCAGTTCACGGATAGATTACGCTTCTTCTCCGAGGTCGAAATCGAGCACGTTATCGCCAGTTCCGACGACGACGACAAGGGCGAAGTCGAAGTCGAGCAGGCCTACATCGAGTACGACCTGACACCGAACCAGCATGCCAAGGCGGGCCTGTTCCTCCTGCCCGTGGGAATTCTCAACGAGACCCATGAGCCACCCACATTCTACGGCGTGGAGCGCAACCCGGTCGAAACGTATATTATTCCCACCACCTGGTGGGCCGGCGGTGTCGGCGTCAACGGCGAAATCGCACCCGGCTGGAGCTATGACTTCGCCGTCCATGAGGGTCTCGATACCTCCGCGGCCGACAACTACGCGGTGCGCAGTGGTCGCCAGGAGACCAGTGAGGCCGATGCCAACGACCTGGCGTCAACCGCGCGCATCCGCTGGACGGGTATCGCAGGCATCGAACTTGCCGCCAGTCTCCAGTACCAACAGAATGTGACCCAGGGCACCGACCCCAATGCGGGCGATGCCTGGCTGTACGAGGCGCATGCTGACATCCGGCGCGGCCCTTACGGCTTGCGCGCCCTGTACGCCAACTGGGACCTTGACGGCAGCGGACCGAAAGCCATCGGTGCGGACCGCCAGGAAGGCTTCTATATCGAACCGTCGTACCGGTTCACACCGAAGGTGGGCATATTCGGGCGGTATAACCAATGGGACAACCAGGCCGGAAGCAATGGCAACAATACCGAGAAGAAGCAATACAACGCCGGCATCAACTACTGGCCGCACCCCGACGTGGTTCTGAAAGCCGACGTCCAGATGCAGGACAATGATGGCTCGAAGAACGACAATGGCTACAACCTCGGCATCGGTTACCAGTTCTAGCCTGTATGCCGACAACTCGCTCAGGCACAATACGGGGCGCCGTTGCGCCCCGTTTCTGTGTCCTGAAAGAAATCATGTCATGTTCAAGAACCTGATATTCACACTCTACCTGTTGCTGGCCGGACCAGCGGCGCTGGCCGGCGGCACTTACCAGACGCCTGACGAGTTTCTGAAAGAGTCCTTTGCAGGCACGCCACCCGAGCCCGCTGTTGTCTGGTTGAGCGGCCAGCGCAAAACCGTTGCAGAACAGATTCTCGGCCACCGGTACCCCACCCTTCGGATACGCTATTGGCGCGACGGAGCGCGCAGCGCGTGGATACTCGACGAAGTCGGAAAGGAACAACCCATCACCGTCGGCATAGTCGTTGATCGCGCCCGTATCGAACGCATCAAGGTCCTGGTCTTCCGCGAAAGCCGCGGCTGGGAAGTACGCCACCCCTTCTTCACCGACCAGTTCAAGGAAGCACGGCTGAACGACAAGCGGCAACTGGACCGCCACATTGACGGCATTTCCGGCGCAACCCTGTCGGTGCGCGCCATGAAAAAACTCGCCACGCTGGCGCTATACCTGGACACCGCCACAAGAGTACAGGATGTCACGTCAGCACCATAGGAAGCAGCGCTTCAAGCTGCGCTCGTTTTATATCTGGCACCGCTACATGGGCATCAGTGCGGCGCTGTTTGCGCTGCTCATCGCCGCGACCGGCCTGCTTC
>JASFNS010000013.1:0-13585 GCA_050116915.1 Thiogranum sp.
GGCGAGGAGCCGGGGTTCGTTATCGGGACTCGTGAGATGCGCCAGCTCGATCTTTAGATCGAGGTCTTTCGCCAGCCGATGGATGATCTCCATGTCGAAACCAACGACCCTGTTCTGATCGTTACGGAACGCGAAAGGCAGGGTATCGGAGAAATAGCCTACGCGGATGGTACCGCGTTCGCGGATCACGTCCAGGCGCGGCCGCACCTGGTCTTCGCTACGGAGCGCCTGCAAGCTGTCCAGTTCGGCAACCGGGGCGGATTCATCCATAAGGCGCTGTGTTTCGAAGGTTCTGACGCCGGTGTATTCGTACGGAATCAGCTTCGTCAATACGATGCCTGCCAGGATCATGACAGCGGCGGAGACACCGAAGTGGACACCGACGGCCTGCAGCATACGGCGCCATTTCAGTCTTTTCATCACGGCACTGGCCACAAGCAGGGTAACAACAAAACCATGCAGCGCTGCCAGACCGGTTGCGACACGCGCTGTGACAACGGCGCCCAGCAGGTAGAGCTGGAATTGGTCAGCGGGCAGACCAAAATAATCCAGCATGAACGGGATAGCGACCGCCATGCTGCCGAATGCAGTCAGGGCGCCCATGACCACGTACGCCGGGTACTGGTCGAGGCTGAGGGGTGAACCGACATACCAGGCCGAAAACAGGATAAAACCGAGACCGAGCAACGTACCTGCGCTGGGGAAGCTGTACGCAGTCGGAACCAGCACATCGACTGTCGAGTCGGTCTCTTCACAGTCCAGTCCGTGTTCGGCTAGCATCTCTTTGCAGCGTTCGACGATCAGCGGTAACACCACCAGAACCGTTCCGGTGGCCACTGCCGTGATGACGGCTTCACCGGCAGTCGAGAGGACCTGGCGATAGGAGAAGGGTGTCGCCCAGTGGCTGAGCAACGGCAACAGCACGAACGCCAGCAGCGAGGCCGCGATCAGGTAGACCCAGAGGTACACCTGCAGGCGGCCAAGATCATGCGTCTCCAATGTTCCTGCGGCGGCTGCGGAAATCGCGAAGATTCCCACGGGTGCCAGCCTGGCGACGAAGGCGGCAATGCCCATCAGACCATCGGCAATGTTACCGGCGAGACGCAGCAAAACATCCTTGTTCTCGACCTTTATGATCGAGATTCCCATGAGTAACGAGAACAGCACTACCGACGGAACAAGGGTATTTGACAATGCAGAGAAGACATTCGCCGGGATATAGAGGCCCAGGAAATTGAACTCCTCGGGTTCCGTGACCAGACTTGTGCTGAAGAAGCCTGCAGTCTTCCACTCCGGATAGGCCAGTGGCAGCAGTAGCAGAGTAAGCATGACTGCCAGCCAGATGAAAAGGATTATCTTGGTCGCGCGTATGCCGATGTTGGCCGCCATTGCGGCATCAAGCCGGCCGATACCGCCAATGATGGATACCAGCACGTAGGGCAGTACCGTCATTTGCAGCAGGCGGATGTACGCATCACCCAGAATATCCAGATGGCCTGCAGGTTCACCGACAACGATGCCGGCGATAATGCCAAGTATCAAAGCTGCGATGACGCGCTGGAAGGGGCTCAGCTTGTTATAGAGTCTTGCGACTGCCATCAGTTAGCCCCCGTTGTTCCAGTTGCAATTGAACAGCACTTGCGGCCGGTTTGATTCTATCGGGAGGCCCTGGCAAATGCCACCCGCGGCTGTTCAGTAACCAGCGTTTTTCGGGGCGCAGCGGTTCGAACATGGGGGCCGGCAAGCGCCGCGTCGCCCGCACAGTATATGCTGCGAGGATTGGCCAGAGCGTTACCGGTGCCGGGCAAATGCTTGTCCGCGTAGCGGCCAGGCAAAACACCGCGCCGTGTCTAGATCGAGTCCCTGCGTTCTGTGATCGCCCGGTAGTACTTGTTCTGCTCTCCCTGACTGTCGCCGCATCCGAATACCAGTGCGCCCGAACTGTAGGTGGTGCCGAAGGTCGCGGCAAGGTTCACGGTCTGCGCTGAGATCGCACCGCCGCGCTGCCTTGGCAGGCGTCCGCATTAGTGCTTTAATGCCCGAGCCTGTAACGATAGTGGTTTGGGAGCAACGCGATGAGCAACAACAGTCCGCAGATAAAAGATGACCCCATGTACCGCTTGCTGCGCGAGGGCGAGATCGAGGAATTCAACCAGCGCCGCGCGGCGGGTGAGAGCTGCGACCTCACCGGGTGCGATCTGCGCACTATCGACCTGCGCAAACTGGACGCACGCGGCCTCGATCTGCGCGACTGCTATTTCAGGCAGGCCGATCTGCGCGGGCTCGACCTGTCGGAGGCCAATCTCGAAGGCGCCAGCATCAATGCGGCAAAAATTTCCGGCGCCTACTTTCCCAAGGCACTGTCGGCCGAAGAGATCACTCTTTCCCTCACCCACGGCACCCGTATGCGCTACCGCTGAGCGTCGGTCAGCAGCACGACGTAACTCGCGTACCAGAAGATGGCATCGGCCAGGCCGGCGCGCGCCTGCCGCAGATGGTCTGCAAGCAACGCCTGGATGTTTTTGTCCCTGGCCAGCACCGGGTCTTCCCGGCTCAGGCGGCTGATCACCGCAGACGCCGAGGGTAACGCGCCATCTTCGACGGCGAGCCTGCCGTCGAGCATCGGGATCAACGGGGTGTCACTCTGTTGCCAGCGACCGTTGGTGAAATAGCGCTGCCAGGCCAGGCGCACCAGCCGCTGCACCGCACTGCCGGTCGCGTCGCGCTCGCCGCCGGCCTGTCCCCAGTCCCACAGACCCTGCGCCACCAGCGCATAGTCTTCCAGCGCGGCTTCGCCCAGCGCCTCTTCGCCGTTGCGCGCGCGCAGCAGCTGGCGGCCGTCCCACAGTTGCCCGGTCAGGTAGCTCGCCAGGCGTTCGGCGTGCGCCGCGTAGTTTTTGTCCCCCGTTACCGAGTACGCCCTGGCCAGCGCGCTCAGCGCCAGGCCGTTCCAGGCGGCCAGCACTTTGTCATCAGGCAGCAGTTCCCGTTTGCTGCGGGCTGCGAGCATTTTGTCGCGCGCCGATGCCAGCGTGCTGTCCAGTTTCCCCACCGGCCGCCCGAGCGTCTTTGCGAGCCCTTCCCGACTGCTCTGCCAGCGCGGCAAATACCCGTATTCGCTGTCGGCCGGCGCTCCACCCAGCCAGGCGGCCTGCACCGCCGCGTACTCCTGATCCGTCAGCAAATTCTTCAACTGCTCACTGGTCCACAGGTAGTAAGCCCCCTCACGGCCCTGGCTGTCGACAGCGGAAAAGCTGCCGATGAAGGCACCCTTGTCGGTCAACATGTCGCGCAACATGAATTCGACCGTCTCCAATCCGGTGGCGCGGTACCGCGATGAGTGATACAAGGCCGCCGCGTCGAGATAGAGCACCGCCAGTTGCGCATTGTCGTAAAGCATCTTTTCGAAATGCGGGGTCTGCCAGGCGGGGTCGATAACATAGCGGAAGAAACCACCGCCCAGGTTGTCGTGCAGCCCCTGGCTGGCCATGCGATCAAGCGTCAGGCGGATAAAGTCATCCAGTTGCGCAGCTTTTCCCTGCCGACGCAGGTACAGCAGCGCCTGCAGTTGCGCGACCATGGGAAACTTGTTCTGCTGACCGAATCCGCCGGCGAGTTCGTCCTTTAGGGTGTCCGCCTCGGCCAGAAGTACCGGCACCGGGGAGGTGGCAACCGGCGCGGGTTTGCGTTCCGCGGCCCGCACCTGGGCCCACTCGTCCATCGCCTGGTGGGCCGCCTGCCGCAACTGCGCCTCGTTCTGCGCCCACTGCTGCCGGAACTGCTCGAGCATTCGAATAAAGCTGTCGCGCGGCACGTACATCATGCCCGCTATCGGGTAACCGTCGGGGGTGAGAAACACGTTCAACGGCCACCCCGACTGTCCGTGCAGCAACTCGACGAACTCGATCAGGTGGGCATCGAGTGCGGGGTTAAGTTCGCGGTCAATTTTTACCGGAACGAAATAGTGATTGAGGAGATCGGCGACCTTCGGATCCCGATAGCTCTCGCGTTGCATCACGTGACACCAGTGGCAGGAAAAATAACCGCTGGAAATAAACAGGGGACGGTTGAGACTGCGCGCCCGCTCCAGTGTCTGCCGGTTCCAGCGCTGCCAGTGCACCGGATCGTCGCCGTGCATGGCCAGGTAGGGCGAGGGATGCCCCTTGAGCTGGTTGCCTGGTTCATCCTCGCCGGCAAGGGCGAGGGGGGTCAAAGACCAGACAAGACAGCATAGAAACAGGTGGTGAAACCGGAGTGCCTTCACGGTCAGCTGTCGGTGGACCCGCGCGTTTCCTCTTCGTCGATACGGTCGAGCTCCCGTTCCATGTCTTCGTCACTCATCGGCTCATACTCGGCGTGTCCGCTGTCGTTGGCATCCTCCGACTTTTGCGGGGCGAAGCGCACACCCATGAACACGCCGATTTCGAACAGCAGCCACATCGGTACAGCCAGCAGGGTCTGGGAGATGATATCCGGCGGCGTCAGCAACATGCCGATAACGAAGGCCGCGACAATGATGTAGGGGCGCTTGTCCTTCAGCGCCTGAGCCTCGACGACACCCGTCCACATCAGCAGGACCACCGCCACAGGCACCTCGAAGGCAATCCCGAACGCGAAGAACATGGTCAGCACAAAATCGAGATAGCGACTGATGTCGGTCATCACCTCGACACCCTCGGGCGCCGTCTTGGTCAGAAAACCGAACACCAGAGGGAAGACGACGTAGTATGCGAAGGCCGCACCGAGATAGAACAGCAAGGTACTGGATACCAGCAGGGGCATCACCCGCTTGCGCTCGTGCCGGTACAGGCCCGGGGCAATGAATGCCCATGCCTGGTAGAGAATATACGGCATGGCGATAAAGATGGCCACGACCATCGCCAGTTTAAACGGCGTAAAAAACGGTGACGCGACATCGATGGCGACCATCGATGAGCCTTCCGGCAGTTGCGAGGTCAGCGGCCCCGACAGCTTGCTGAACAACCAGTTGGCAAAAGGCGCCAGCCCGAGAAAAACCAGGATCACCGCCACAACCACCCGCAACAGGCGATCGCGCAGCTCGATCAGGTGTGAAATGAAGGGCTGTTCATCGCCGCTGTCGGGCGGCGCCTGGTTATCCGTTTGTGTCATGTGATTTGTCGGCAACCGCAGCGTTCTCTTGGTTCTTTTCTGCCGACGCCGCTCCTGCCTGCGGATCCAGGCTGCTGCGGGTGTCTTCGACTATGTCGTAAAGACTCTGTGATTCGGCCTGCTTGCTCAGCGCTTTCTTGAGCTCATCGGCCGCCAGCTCGCGGTCGATATCGGCTTTCACCGAGCTTACAAAGCGCCGTGCGCGCCCGACCCACATCCCCGCCGTGCGTGCCACGCGCGGCAGTCGCTCAGGCCCGATCACCAGCAGGGCGACCACAGCGATAACCAACAACTCCGCAAAGCCGATGTCGAACATGGCAGGTCAATGCACGCGCTCAGACGTTGTCGTGCTTCTTGGAGGTCACTTCGCCCTCGATAACGTTGCTGTCGCCCTTCTTTTCGAGCTTGGCATCGCTGCTATCGACGCTGTCGTCCTCTCTCATCGCCTGGCGGAAGCCCTTGATGGCGCTGCCGAGGTCGCCGCCCAGATTGCGCAGGCGCTTCGCTCCGAACAGCACCAGGACAATGGCGAGAATGATCAACAATTGCCAGATACTGATACCCATAGTGATTATCTCCCGGATAAAATTTTGGCTTGGAAAAGGATCAGGAGTGGTTTCGCGACGCTTTTTCTTCCAGGCCCGACAGGCCGAAGCGGCGTTCTAGTTCAGTCAACACCTTTTCCGGACCCACACCCTGGTGGGCCAGTAATATTAAGGTATGAAACCACAAATCCGCAGTCTCATAAACCAGTTGCTCAGTGTCGCCGCCCTTGGCGGCGATCACGGTTTCGGTAGCTTCCTCGCCGACCTTTTTCAAGATCGCATCCAGCCCCTTGCTGTAAAGGCTGGCGACATAAGAGGTTTCCGGGTCGGCCTGTTTGCGCTGCTCCAGTACCGCAGCGAGTTTTTCCAGGGTCTGATCCGACATTTCAGCGTTTCCCGTATATATCGGCTGGATCTCTCAATACCGGATCGACGGTCTGCCATTCCCCGTCTTCCAGGCGCCGGAAAAAACAGCTGCGCCTTCCTGTATGACAAGCGATACCACCAATCTGTTCGATTTGCAGGATAATGACATCATTGTC
The DNA here is from genome assembly GCA_050116915.1 of Thiogranum sp. Classification (GTDB taxonomy): domain Bacteria; phylum Pseudomonadota; class Gammaproteobacteria; order DSM-19610; family DSM-19610; genus Thiogranum. The sequence goes on from JASFNS010000013.1 coordinate 6,218, forward strand.
GCAATCCAGGCGGATTTCCTTAACTCTTTGCTGGTTTCCGGACTCTTCACCCTTGTGCCAGAGCCTTTGCCGCGAACGTGACCAGTAGACGGCGTGATCACCCTCGGCTGTCAACCGCAAGGCCTCCCGGTTCATCCAGGCGACCATGAGGACACGGCCGTCAGCAGCATCCTGGGCAATGGCCGGAACCAGTCCGTCGGCGTCCCATTTGACCGCATCCAGCCAGTTTTCAGCCATCGCTATCACCCACGCGGGCACACGCCGTCATACTGTGGAAATGGTATGCGCCGGCGCCCTGCAGGCCGCCCGGCAGCTGCCAGCTCAGCGTTTTTATAGCCTCACCTCTATACCCCGTTCGGCCATACGCTGCTTGGCCTGCGCGATGGTGTATTCGCCGAAGTGAAAAATGCTCGCCGCGAGCACGGCATCGGCACCGCCGTCGAGCACCCCCTCGACCAGGTGGTCGAGATTTCCAACGCCGCCGGAGGCGATGACCGGTACGTCCACCGCCTCGCACACCGCGCGGGTCAGCGCCAGGTCGAAGCCGTTCCTGGTCCCGTCGCGGTCCATGCTGGTGAGCAGGATTTCGCCCGCGCCGAAGGCCACCATCTTCCTGGCCCATTCCACGGCGTCGATGCCGGTGGGTTTGCGGCCGCCGTGGGTGAAGATTTCCCAGCGCGGCGCGCCCGACGAGGCGCCATCGTCCACCTGCTTGGCGTCAATGGCAACCACAATACACTGCGAACCGAACTTGTCGGCGGCCTGGCGCACGAACTCGGGGTTGAAAACCGCCGCGGTATTGATAGCGACCTTGTCCGCCCCGGCGTTGAGCATGCGGCGGATATCGGCAAGTTCGCGGATACCGCCGCCAACCGTCAGCGGGATGAACACTTCGCCGGCGACCTGTTCGACCACGTGCACCATGGTCTCGCGTTGTTCGTGACTGGCGGTGATATCCAGAAAGGTGAGCTCATCGGCGCCCTCGGCGTCGTAGCGACGGGCGATCTCCACCGGGTCCCCGGCATCGCGGATATCGACAAACTGCACGCCCTTGACCACGCGGCCGGCATCGACGTCCAGGCAGGGAATAATGCGTTTGGCGAGCGGCATGCGGACCGGCTCTAGCCGGCGTCGACCAGCTTCTGCGCTTCGGCGAGGTCGACCGTTCCCTCGTACAGCGCGCGGCCGATAATCACGCCCATGATCCCCTCGTCGGCCACCGCCTGCAGCGCCTTGATGTCATCCAGGGTGCTGATGCCGCCCGAGGCGATCACCGGAATACTGATCTGGCTGGCCAGCGCGGCTGTCGCCTCGACATTGACGCCCTGCATCATGCCGTCCCGGCTGATATCGGTATAGACAATGGCGCTCACACCGTCCCGTTCGAAACGCCGCGCCATGTCGATGACGTCATGGTTGGAGAGCTTCGACCAGCCGTCGATGGCTACCTTGCCGTCTTTTGCATCCAGGCCGACGATGATATGGCCCGGAAACTCCAGGCACAGATCATTGACAAAATGCGGCGCGCTGACCGCCTTGGTGCCGATAATCACGTACTGCACGCCGGCGTCGAGGTACAGTTGCACCGTGTCCTCGTCGCGAATCCCGCCGCCGACCTGTATCGGCACATCCGGAAAGGCTTCCGCGATGCGGTGTATCGCGTCGGCGTTCACCGGCTTGCCGGCAAACGCCCCGTTCAGATCCACCAGGTGCAGGCGCTTCGCACCTGCCTCCACCCAACGTTTTGCCATGTCCAGCGGATCATCGGCAAACACGGTCTCGTCCTCCATGCGCCCCTGGCGAAGACGCACACATTTGCCGTCTTTCAGGTCAATGGCGGGAATCAGCAGCATGCTTCTGTCCTCAATGGTCTGTCTTTCTTCACGTAAATCACCCCAATCGCCTCTATGCCCGGCCATCCCAGCGGCTGAAATTGCCTAACAGCGTGAGGCCGGCCCGCTGGCTCTTCTCCGGATGAAACTGTACCGCAAACAGGTTTTCACGGGCCAGCGCACAACAGAATTCGCGCCCGTAGTCGGCGCGCCCCACTATCAGGGCCGGATCGACCGGCTCGGTGTAGTAACTGTGAACAAAATAAAAACGGCTGTCCTGGGCGATATCCCGCCACAGCGGATGCGGTTCCTGGTGCACCTGGTTCCAGCCCATGTGCGGGACTTTGAGCTTGCGGCCGTCCGGACCGGGCACATGCTCGGGGAAGCGTCTGACCTCGCCCTGCACCAGCCCGAGACAGGGCGTGCCACCGTTTTCCTCGCTACGCTCGAACAGGGCCTGCATACCGACACAGATGCACAGCACGGGTTTGCTGCCGGCCGCCTCGCACGCCACCTCACCGAGTCCGGTACGCGTCAACTCCTGCATGGTGTGGCCGATACCGCCGACACCGGGAAACACCACCCGGTCCGCGGCCAGGATAACGTCCGGCTCGGAACTGATCCTGACACGGGTATTTTCGGCAACCCGCTCCATCGCCTTGGCGATCGAATGAAGATTGCCCATTCCGTAGTCGATGATGGCTATGGTAGACATGAACCTGGAACTCAGTGATCCGCTGTGAGCGGCCTGACGCTTTTTACAGTGTCCCCTTGGTAGACGGCATGATACCAGCCATGCGCGGATCCGGCTCGGCCGCCATCCGCAGCGCCCGGCCGAAGGCCTTGAATACCGTCTCGGCGATATGGTGGGCATTGTCGCCGCGCAGGCAATCGATGTGCAGCGTCACCTTGGCATGGTTGACAAAACCCTGAAAAAATTCGTGCAGCAGGTCGACATCGAATTCGCCAATGCGCGCGCGCGCGAAACTGACGCCGTACTCGAGCCCCGGACGCCCGGAGAAGTCCAGCACCACCCGCGACAGCGCTTCGTCAAGCGGCACATAGGCGTGGCCGTAGCGGCGAATGCCCTTTTTGTCGCCCAGCGCCCGGTCGAAGGCCTGCCCGAGCGTGATGCCGATGTCCTCCACGGTGTGATGAGCGTCGATATGCAGATCCCCTTTGGCGACAATCCCGAGGTCCAGAAGGCCGTGCCGCGCCACCTGGTCCAGCATGTGCTCCAGAAAGGGAACCCCCGTGTCCAGCTCGACCTTGCCGCTGCCATCCAGGTTGAGGTTGACCTCAATCCGGGTTTCGAGGGTGTCGCGCTTCACCTGCGCTGTACGTGCGGACATTTTTATTCAATCATTTCAATCAGTCTTGCAAGTTTAGCATCCTAGCTGAAATCCCACCGGTAGAGAACCATTTACCCAAAACTTATCCGATAAATTGCTATAGCCTTTTGAATTTTCTCATATTACACTATGAACCCCAAACCGGTGATCGACATGCCGACACGTAAATCCGAAAAAGTTGTCTCGCTGAAAGACATTAAGGTCGCCTGTGGCGAGTGCACCCTGAACGAGATCTGTCTGCCCGTGGGTGTAGACGCCAGCGATCTCGGAAGGCTGGACTCAATCATTGACCGCAAACGTCCGCTGGCCCGCGGAGACCACCTGTTCCGTAATGGCGACGCGTTTCGCTCGCTGTACGCCGTGCGTTCGGGATCGCTGAAAACCTATGCAACCTCGCCCGACGGGCAGGAGCAGGTGATGGGCTTTCTACTGCCGGGTGAACTGGTCGGCCTGGACGCGATTGCCGACTCCTACCACCCGCTGTCGGCCAAAGCGCTCGAAACCACCAGCGTTTGTGAAATACCGTTTTCCGATCTCGAATCGCTCAGCGAACAGCTCCCCACCCTGCAACACCAGCTGCTGCGCATCATGAGCCAGGAAATCCGCGACGACGAGCACAACATGGTCGTACTGGGGCAAAAGTCCGCGGAGGAGCGCCTGGCGGCTTTCCTTATCAGCCTGTCAAACCGCTTTCAGCGCCGCGGGTTTTCGCCCAACCAGTTCAACCTGAGCATGTCGCGCGGGGACATCGGCAACTACCTCGGCCTGGCGCTGGAAACGGTCAGCCGCCTGTTCACGCGCTTTCAGAACGAGAACCTGTTGCGCGTCGACCGCAAACACATCGAGTTGCTGGACCGCCAAAGACTGTATGCCTACTCCGGCTCCCAATGCAGCGAACAGAAAGGCCCGCAGGAATCCTCCGGCCGCTGAGCGCACCCGGCGGCGCCGAAAATCGGCGCGCGATACACCATCGGCGAAAAGTTCCCGCGCAGCATTTGCGCCAGATCAACTTCTGTCCATAAATTAGCCCACGCTAATGCAGATTTGATCTGCATCAATGTGACAAAAGGTCTCAACCCCCAGAGTGGGCGCCGGTTCTTAACGCTCACTGGGAGATATTCAAATGACCAATATAAAGAGCGCGGCACTCAGCGCCGCCATCGCCGCGATTACGATTTCAGCCCCGGCCATGGCCTATGAAGCCGGCGACATGATGCTGCGCATCGGCGCGGCCGGTGTGTACCCGACGGGAGAGTCCGAGGACATCACCCCCATCGCTGCCGGCGCCAAGGTCGAGGCCGATTCCGCCTGGAGCCTGGGCCTGAGCTTCAGCTATATGTTCACGGACAATATCGGCCTGGGCGTGCTCGGTGCCTATCCCTTCAAGCACGACATCGAGGCCAAGGGCAGCATTTCGAGCCTGGGCAAGGTCGGATCGACCAAACACCTGCCCCCCACTGTGACGCTACAGTATTACTTCAACAATACCAGCAAGTTCACGCCTTTCATTGGCGCGGGCGTTAACTATACTTACTTCTTCGATGAAGACACGAAGGGCGCGCTGAGCTCGACTGACCTCAACCTCGATGGTTCCTGGGGTCTCGCCGGTGAAGCCGGACTCGACTACGATATCAACGACAAGTGGATGGTCAGTGGCCAGGTTTACTACATCGACATTGAAACCAAAGCCAAGATCGGGGGCGTCCCCGGCGATTACAATGTCAAGATTGATCCCTGGGTCTACTTTCTCAGCGCCGGGTACAAGTTCTAATCTGCAGCACCGGGGGCAGTGGCGCGAGTCACTGCCCCTTTTCCGTCAATCAACCATCAAATCATAGGAAAACGCTATGGACTCACAGACCACGTATAACTATAAGGTCGTGCGCCAGTTCACCGTGATGACCGTCGTGTGGGGCATCGTCGGTATGCTGGTCGGGGTGATTATCGCCGCCGAGCTGGTATGGCCGGATTTGAGCATGAACCTGCCGTGGCTGCACTTCGGCCGGCTGCGCCCCCTGCACACCAACGCGGTTATCTTTGCTTTCGGCGGCTCTGCCCTGTTCGCCACCTCGTATTACGTGGTGCAGCGTACCTGCCAGGCGCGCCTGTTCGGCGGCGGCCTCGCGGCGTTCACCTTCTGGGGATGGACGGTGATCATCCTGTTGGCGGCGATCACGCTGCCGCTGGGCATCACCACCAGCAAGGAATACGCCGAGCTCGAGTGGCCGATCGATATCCTGATCACCGTGGTCTGGGTGGCCTACGCCATCGTTTTCTTCGGCACCATCATGAAACGGCGGGTGAAGCACATCTACGTGGCCAACTGGTTTTATGGCGCGTTTATTCTCACCATCGCCGTGCTGCACGTGGTCAACAGCGCCGAGCTGCCGGTCACATGGACGAAGTCCTATTCGGTCTACCCCGGCGCCATCGACGCCATGGTGCAATGGTGGTACGGCCATAACGCGGTCGGCTTCTTCCTGACCGCGGGCTTCCTCGGCATGATGTATTACTTCGTGCCCAAGCAGGCGGGCCGGCCGGTGTATTCCTACCGCCTGTCGGTCGTGCACTTCTGGGCGCTGATCTCCACCTACATGTGGGCCGGTCCACACCACCTGCACTACACCGCGCTGCCGGTCTGGGCGCAGTCGCTCGGCATGGTGTTCTCGCTGATCCTGCTGGCACCTTCCTGGGGGGGCATGATCAACGGCATCATGACCCTGTCGGGGGCCTGGCACAAACTGCGCACCGATCCGATTCTCAAATTCCTGATCGTGTCACTGTCTTTCTACGGTATGTCGACCTTCGAAGGGCCGATGATGTCGATCAAGACAGTAAACGCCCTGTCTCACTACACGGACTGGACCATCGGCCACGTGCACTCGGGCGCACTGGGGTGGGTGGCGATGGTATCGATCGGCTCGGTGTACTTCCTGATACCCAAGCTCTTCGACCGCGAACAGATGTACTCCATCCGGCTCATCGACTGGCACTTCTGGATGTCGACTATCGGAGTCGTGCTGTACATCGTCTCCATGTGGATCGCCGGTGTCATGCAGGGCCTGATGTGGCGCGCAATCAACGATGACGGCACCCTGACCTACAGCTTTGTCGAATCCCTGGAGCGCATGTATCCGTTCTATTTTGTACGCTTCCTGGGCGGCGCACTGTTCCTGGTCGGCATGCTGGTCATGGCATACAACGTTGTCAAAACTGTCTCCGGCGCCCGTCCTGTCGACGCACCGATTCCGCAGACGGCCTGAGCAAGGAGAACTGTCATGAGTCATGAAGTTGTCGAAAAAAATGTTGGCCTGATGGCGTTGCTGGTCCTGCTGGTCATCAGTGTCGGCGGCCTGGTCGAAATCGTGCCCTTGTTCTTCCTGAAGAGCACCACGGAACCGGTCGAAGGGCTGAAACCCTACACCGCGCTGCAACTCGAAGGCCGCGACGTATACATCCGCGAGGGCTGCTACCTGTGCCACTCCCAGATGATCCGTCCGTTCCGCGCCGAAACTGAACGCTACGGCCACTACTCCGTCGCCGGCGAGTTCGTCTATGACCACCCGTTCCAGTGGGGATCCAAGCGAACAGGTCCGGATCTGGCGAGAGTGGGAGGGCGTTACAGCGACGACTGGCACCGCGTACACCTGAACAACCCGCGTGACGTGGTGCCCGAGTCCAATATGCCCGCGTTCCCCTGGTTGTCGGAAAACCTGATCGATGCCAGCGTGACGCCTAAAAAGCTGAAGGCCATGCGTACACTCGGCGTGCCCTACACCGATGAAGACATCGCCGGCGCAAGCGCGGCGGTCGAGGGCAAGACCGAGCTCGACGCACTGGTCGCCTACCTGCAAAACCTGGGCACAGCGATTTCTTCGCGGAGGTAACAGCCATGGACATCAATACACTGCGTGGAATCTTTACCGCCCTGGCCCTGATCGCCTTTGTCGGGGTGTGTATCTGGGCCTGGAGCGGCAAGCGCAAGCGCGCCTTCGATGAAGCGGCAAATCTGCCATTTGCAGATGACACCCTAGACGCACAAAGCAAAGGGGTTAACCATGAATAGTGATTTCGTTTTTTCGAGTGACTTCTGGAACTGGTGGATCATCGGGCTCACGCTGGCGAATATTTTCGGCTGCTGGTGGCTCATCAGCTGGTCGTCCAAGAAACGTCCGGGCGAAGCC
>JASFNS010000014.1:0-13443 GCA_050116915.1 Thiogranum sp.
CCCGCAGAGATTGCAGCGACAGCTCGGCTGTTGAATAGGGCACCACCGTATCGTACAGGCCATGATCCATGCGCACAGTGAGCTGCGCGGGGTCAGCCCGTTTCTGCGCCGCTAGCTGATGACGCAACGGCAGGTAACTCGACAATACCAGCACGCCGGCCAGCGGCTGTTCGGTTCTCAGCGCCGTGTGCAACACAACAGCACCGCCCTGGGAGAAGCCCGCCAGCAGGATCTGGCCACTGCTGACACCGCGTTGTTGTTCCGACTCAATGAGCGCCAGCAGCTGTGCCCGGGCCTGTTCAATGCCGGCCTGGTCTTCCGCGCCGTCGAACTGCAAATCGTAGATGTCGTACCAGGCCCGCATACGCATACCGCCGTTAAGCGTCACCGGACGCACCGGTGCGTGCGGCAGGATGAAGCGCACACCCAGCTCGTCGGCCAGACCCCACTGCCGCACCAACGGCTCGAAGTCATGGCCGTCCGCCCCCAGGCCATGCAGCCAGATCACAGTACTACGTGCGTCTGTGCGCGGTTCAATTTCTATTCTTTCCAGCATGGTTTTCTCCACAGCTCGCCCTGCATACTACTGACTCCGCCGTCAGCCACCACCCCGGCGACTTGGGCTTTGGGCGCCGGCTCCGTATACTGCGGCATCTTGCACCATCGGAACACCACCATGAAAGTCTTCTTCAGAAGCTGGCGCTTTTGTTCTCCGGGCCTGCTGCTCGTGGTCACCGGCCTGCTGTCGGCCTGCGGCCAGTATGGCGACCTCTATCTGCCGGAAAAACATCCGGCGCAGCAGCAACCGGACGCCGCATGGACTCTTTTGACTACCACAATGGCCGCCTGAGCGCCGAAGCCGTCGACGTCGGGCAACTGGCTGCCACCTACGGTACGCCTTTGTACGTTTATTCGCGTGCGACCCTGGAACGGCACTGGAATGCCTTCGACCAGGCGCTCGGCGAACACCCTCATCTTGTCTGCTATGCGGTCAAGGCCAATTCCAACCTGGCGGTGCTGGCACTGCTCGCACGACTTGGCTCGGGCTTCGATATCGTCTCGGGCGGCGAGCTGGCGCGCGTACTCAAGGCCGGTGGCGACCCGTCACGGATAGTGTTTTCCGGCGTCGGCAAAACGGTCGCCGAAATGGAACAGGCGCTCGAGGCAGGCATACGTTGCTTTAACGTCGAATCTCTGGCCGAATTGCACCGCCTCGACGTGGTTGCGGCGAGCCACGGCGTGACCGCGCCCGTGTCGCTGCGCGTCAACCCGGACGTGGATGCACGCACCCATCCGTACATTTCCACCGGGCTCAAGGAGAACAAATTCGGCATCGGTGTCGCAGCCGCGCTCGGCGCCTACTGCGAGGCGGCCCAGGCTGCCAACCTCAGGGTCGAGGGAATCGACTGCCACATCGGATCGCAGCTGACCGACATCGCGCCGTTCGTCGACGCCCTGGATCGTGTTCTGGAGCTGGTCGGGCACATCGAGGCGCAGGGTATCGGCATCCGCCACCTTGACCTGGGCGGAGGGCTCGGCGTGCGTTACCGGGACGAGCACCCGCCGTCACCGGCGCAGTACCTGCAACCCTTGCTGGCGCGGGTCGCCGACAGTGGCAAGGAGGTTTTTGTCGAGCCGGGCAGGGCTATCGCCGCCAATGCCGGCATCCTGGTCACCGAGGTCCAGTATCTGAAGGAAAGCGAAGACAAAAACTTCGCTATTGTCGACGCCGCCATGAACGACCTGGTGCGACCCGCATTGTACGGTGCCTGGCAGGACATCGTTCCCGTTGTACCGCGAACTCAGGCGGCACGCGCGTTTGATGTCGTCGGTCCGGTGTGTGAAACCGGTGATTTCCTCGGCAAGCAACGGCTGCTGGCGGTGGAGCAGGGCGATCTGCTGGCCGTCCGGTCGGCCGGCGCCTACGGTTTCACCATGAGCTCCAACTACAACAGTCGCCCACGCGCCGCCGAAGTGATCGTGGATGGCGATACCGCCCACCTGGTGCGCCGGCGCGAAACCGTCGCCGAGCTGTTCCGGGGCGAAGCCATACCGGATTTCTGAGCCGCCCCATGCAACGCGTGCCGGAAGTCGAAGTCATGGCTGACCCGCGGCAGGCGCTGGCGTATGCGCGCGCCGATTTCAGCGAACCACACAACCGCTTCGTCGAGCTGTTCCGCGAGCGTATCGGTGAAGCGGCCGGCGCAAGCGTACTCGACCTGGGCTGCGGCCCCGGCGATATCTGTCGTCGCTTTGCGCGCGCTTTCCCCGACTGCCGGATACACGGCGTCGATGCGTCATCGCCGATGCTGGAGCTGGCCCGCAGCGACACCCGGGCGGCGCAACTGCTCAGCCGTATTGATTTTTTCCAGGCTTACCTGCCCCACGCGGAGCTTCCGCGGCAAGCTTATGACACCATCATCTCCAACAGCCTTCTGCACCACCTGCACGAGCCGGGCACGCTGTGGGACAGCATCGTGCGCTTTGGCCGGCCGGGGACCCGGGTGTTTGTCATGGACCTGATGCGGCCCGATTCAGCGCAGCGCGCGCTCGAACTGGTGGACCTTTACGCCGTCGGCGAACCCGAGGTACTCAGACAGGACTTCCGCAACTCGCTGTGTGCGGCTTACGAGCCGGGTGAGGTCGCCGACCAGCTGGTCTCGCGCGGGCTCCTCGGCCTGACGCTGGAGCCGGTGAGCGACCGCCACTTTATTGTCTGGGGGCGTTTGTAGCGCCTACCCGGAGGGTCAGGCGCCTCGCAAGCGGTAAACGGGCGCTTGCCCCGCGTCGATCAACCCCTGGTCCAGCAACCATTGGCGGGCATCATCAGCGTCACCCTCAAACCAGGCCTTGGCCGACCCGAGGCGAAAACTGTAGCCCCAGGCATCCATATCCCGCATCAGGCGTTCACGCCCAACGTCCCGCAGCTCGCCGGCGAGGAGGATCTGCAGGTAGCACACCGCATTTTCTTCCGCATAGTCACCACCGGCGTCGGTGTGCAGGCCGGTACGGCGCTCCGGCGTCATGCACACATAGTGACAGGCTTCATGCAAGGCCGAGTGCACCGGCGTGTCATCCCGCAACAGCAGCCGGGCGCCAACCAGCCCGGCCTCGCTGTCACCCCAGAAACTGCCGGGAATCGCGCTGTCGTGCGCGACCGGTTCGCAGGCCAGGTCATACCGACCCAGCAGCTCGCGTAACCGCTCGATACCGATGTCACGGACCGTCAGCACTCCTGCGGCGGCCGCACTGGCAACGCTATTCATACGGCGCCCGGTAGTGGCGCGTTCCGCCGATCAATGGGTTGTCCCCCGTTTTGCTGTCAGGCATCGTCTGGAGGCGGTCAATTCTGACGGGCGAATAACGCGCTTGCAAATCGCCCGGCAGCCCGTAACCTGAGGCGATGGAACTCAAGTTCAGTAAAATGCACGGCCTGGGCAACGATTTCGTGGTAATCGATGCCGTCAACCAGTCCGTCGACCTGACCCCGACGCAGATTCGGCACCTGGCCGACCGGCGCCTTGGCATCGGCTGCGACCAGCTGCTGCTGGTGGAGACTTCGGACCGACCCGACAGCCGCTTTCGTTATCGGATATTCAACGCCAACGGCGGCGAAGTGGAACAATGCGGTAACGGCGCGCGTTGCTTTGCGCGCTTTGTGCGCGCCAAGGGACTCACCGACGCCGGCAGAATACCGGTGCATACCGCTGCCGGTCTGATCGAACTGATCGTGCACGACGACGGGCGGGTAACCGTGGATATGGGCGCGCCACGGCTGGAGCCGGCGGAAATCCCTTTTGAGGCGGCTGCTCGGGCACCCCTGTACGCCCTGTCAGTCGACGGCGAAGCCTACGAAATCGGCGCCGTGTCCATGGGCAATCCGCACGCCGTACTGACAGTCCCACACATCGAATCCGCGCCGGTCGCCAGGCTGGGGCCCGCAATCGAGCGCCACCCGCGTTTCCCCAACCACGTGAACGTCGGCTTTATGGAAGTGGTCGATCGCAACCGTATCCGTTTGCGCGTATTCGAGCGCGGTGTTGGCGAAACCCTGGCGTGCGGCTCGGGGGCGTGCGCAGCTGTGGTCGCGGGCCGTCTGCAGGGGCTGCTCGATGAAACCGTCACAACCGAACTGCGGGGTGGCGATCTTGTGGTAAGCTGGGCGGGCGACAACCAGCCGGTGCTGATGACCGGGCCGGCCACCTTTGTATTTGAGGGCACGATCCAACTATGACAACTCAGGTCAATGCCGAAAACAGCGTCGCAGCACCCGATGCACAGCAGGTCAGCGACTATCTTTCCAGCCACCCCGAGTTTTTCGACAACTACCCCGAACTCCTGGCGACACTGCAACTGAGTCACCCCAGCGGCACAGCGGTGTCGCTTATCGAACGCCAGGTGCAGGTGTTGCGCGATCAGAACCAGGATCTCAAGAAGCGGCTGCTGGAACTGGTCGACGTGGCGCGTGACAACGACCGCCTCAGCGAGCGCGTCCATCGACTGACCCTGGACCTGCTCAGGGCCGGCTCACTCAGCGAGCTGATCGACAGCCTCGGGCACAGCCTGAGGAACGAATTCATGGCCGATGCCATGGTGCTGCACCTGCCTGCGCTGGACGAATCCACACTGCGCGAGAGTGGCGCAAAGCTGCTGCAGATCGACGATGCCCTGAAGGCCCTGCTGCCTACCCCGCTGGTAGATAACAAGCCGCAGTGCGGCCGGCTGAAACGCGAGCAGGCCGAGTTTCTGTTCGGCGACCAGGCGGCGGCAATCGAGTCCTGTGCGGTGATTCCGCTCGGCGATCATGGCTGCGCGGGTTTGTTGAGCATCGGCAGCCGCGAAGTCAATCGCTTCAACCCCTGCATGGGTACGCTGTTCCTGTCGCACCTGGGCGAGTTGATCGCGCAACTGCTGGCCATCTACACCCGCTAGTGCACAAGCAGCAGACAGACTGGCTGCAACGTTTCGAAGCACACATGCGCGACGAGCGGCGGCTGTCGGCGCATACGGTGAACAATTACCGCCGCGATCTGGCCGACATCGTGGCATTCTGCGACACCCGGGACATTGCCGGCTGGCAGCAGCTTTCGCCCGCCGAGATCCGCGCGTGGGCGGCGCAATTGCACCGTCGCGCATTATCCGGGCGCAGCGTGCAACGCAAGCTGTCGGCGGTACGCAGCTTTTTCCGTTTCCTCATCAGCCAGGGCGCCGTGCACAGCAATCCCGCCCAGGATATACGCGCGCCGCGGGCGGCCCGCAAACTGCCACACAGCCTCGACATCGACCGGCTTCAGTCGCTGCTGGATGTCAAGACCGACAACTGGCTGTCGCAGCGTGACGTGGCCATGATGGAACTGATGTATTCCTGTGGCCTGCGCCTTGCCGAGCTGGTGGGTCTCGATCTGCAACAGGTGGATTTAAAAACAGGCGAAGCCCGGGTGCTCGGCAAAGGCAGCAAAACCCGCATCGTACCCATTGGCCGCAAGGCGCGCGAGGTCATCGGCGCGTGGCTGCCAGTGCGCGCACAGTACAGCGCAGTAGGTGAAAACGCCCTGTTCATAAACCGGAACGGCACGCGCCTGGGCGCCCGCAGCGTGCAGCAGCGTTTCCGGCGCTGGGCGCGGCAGCGCGGCCTGGACAGCCGCCTGCATCCGCATGCGCTGCGCCATTCCTTCGCTACCCATATGCTCGAGTCCAGCGGCGATCTGCGCGCCGTGCAGGAATTGCTCGGTCACGCCAATCTGAGCACCACTCAGATCTATACTCACCTCGACTTTCAGCGCCTTGCTCAGGTCTATGACCAGGCGCACCCGCGCGCGCGCGCCAAGCGCGGTCGTTGACCGGGGTTGCTGCAACCGGCCTGCGCCTGCGCGTCAGGCACTGATCGCCTCGAGTACACCGTCCCAGAACAGCAGCCTTGCGGCAACGGCCTGCTCCGCCGCAGTAACCGCCTCTTCCTGCTTGCGCGCATCATCGCCACAAAGGCTGTTCAGCAAGCGAAGCGAAAGCGGCGCATGGAAATCCTGGTCGAGGTGAATATGCCTGTTCAGGTAGTAGTGAAAAATCGGTGCCTGCGCTGGCGTAACGCCCAGTCCGCGAAGAAATGATCTGAACATACACGGGATAATGTGCTCCCTGCCCAGCGCCAGCGCTGCGGCCACCGCATGCGGCTTGCCGCTGTCCAGGAAGGCAAAGGTCGTCCGCGTAAACCGCTGCGACGGCAGCGGTACAAACCCGGCGTCCAGCGCCCGATCGATTCCCTGCGCCTTCACCGCATCGACAAATTCCCGTGGTGCCCGGTCATCCGCCCCGACTTCGCGCATGGCCTCGCAGTACAGCTCAAAATGACTGGCATAACCCGGGCTTCCGTCCGCTGCCGCAGGCGCCTCATCGGACTCCTCTTCCAGTACCAGTTCATTGATGAATCGCCTTGCAGCAGTATCGCCGGACGGTGCCCACGGATATTGGCTGGGCGCGACCGCCTGCTGCAGGAACTTGATCAGCGACATGAAATCCCAGACGGAATAGACATGGTGCTGCATAAAACAGCGCAGGTCTTCGACGCGGCGCACCGCCTCGTAAACCGGGTGCTGCTCCAGTCGTTCCTTGAAGGCGTGGATAATGTTTTCGGTGATTTCCGACATTCAGCTGACCATGAATCGTTGCTATCTCTGTGACTGCCTTTTCGGCGCCGCGGGGCTACTCGAGAAAACTAAGGCAGCCCGTCGAAAAAATCCACCGTGCCGGTTTCCAGGGAATACTCGGCACCCACAACGAGCAGACCGTCGTCTGCGATCGATTTCTCGATAATCTCCGATCCGTGCCTGAGATGGTCGGCCGACGCACGAACATTTGCACGGATCGCCGCTTTGACAAGCGCATTCGTGTCATTCCTGAGCTCGGTCGACATAATGCTCTGAACGCTCGGCTTGACCCGGTCAACAATCGAACGAATATTGCTCGACGTGTTGTCGCTACCGCGGGTCAGCTCATCGATCGTGGCGCGGATGGCACCGCACCGCGAGTGCCCCAGGACCACCACCAGACGCGTGCCGAAACGCGAAACCGCAAACTCCACACTGCCGACCTGCGACGGCGCAACGATATTGCCCGCGACGCGTATGACGAACAGATCGCCCAGACCCTGGTCGAATATGATCTCGGCAGGAACCCGCGAATCGGAGCAGCCAAGAACAATCGCAAACGGCTCCTGATCGGACGCCAGCTCATCCCTGTTGGTTTTCAGAAAACGCGGCTCCTCCGCCTGCAGGCTCGCCGCGAAACGACGGTTTCCGTCACGAAGCCGCTGCAAGGCAGCCCGGGGGTTCATCCTGTCTGACATCAGTTTCCTACTCGAACTGCCGGATCGGTTGGCGCAATGATACCTGCCGTTGGCGTTATTTGGCAGGGTGTTCGGCGGCCGCTGTTCGTCGTCGCGAGCCGCAGAACCCTTATGTCCCGTCGGCCATTGGGCGCTTTTTGCCTGTGCACCGATGCCGCCGGCTGCGGGGCGGCGAAACGCTCGGTCCGGCGGGGCCGGCACCTGCCCATCCCCCGGCAGCCCAGTGGTTTTGCGCTGATGCGGACGACGCTCTTAGTGTACAATCTGTGGTCGTTTTCGTTGAATGACAAGGGGAGAGCGTGGAACAGTATCGCGGCACGACCATTGTCTCGGTACGCCGAAACGGCCGCGTGGTGGTCGGCGGCGACGGCCAGGTGTCGATGGGCAACACCGTTATGAAGGGCAATGCACGCAAAGTGCGCACCCTGTATCACGGCAAGGTACTTGCGGGATTCGCCGGCGGTACGGCGGATGCCTTTACGCTCTTCGAGCGCTTCGAAGCCAAGCTCGAGAAACACCAGGGCCACCTGGTGCGCTCGGCGGTGGAGCTGGCCAAGGACTGGCGTACCGACCGCATGCTGCGCCGCCTGGAGGCGCTGCTGGTGGTCGCCGATACGGAATCATCATTGATCATCACCGGCAACGGTGATGTTATCGAACCGGAAGACAGCCTCATGGCAATCGGCTCGGGCGGACCCTACGCCCAGGCCGCGGCCCGCGCTATGCTGGACACCACGGAACTCGACGCCCGTGCCATTGTGGAGAAAAGCCTGAACATCGCCGCCACCATCTGCGTCTACACGAACCACAACCTTACGCTGGAAGAACTCGAGTACTAGCCCCTGCCATGTCGGAAATGACCCCTCGCGAAATTGTCCAGGAACTCGACAAGCACATCATCGGCCAGGATGAGGCCAAGCGCGCCGTCGCCATAGCCCTGCGCAACCGCTGGCGTCGCCAGCAGGTCGAAGAGCCGTTGCGCAGTGAAATCACGCCCAAAAACATTCTCATGATCGGCCCCACCGGGGTTGGCAAAACCGAGATTGCCCGCCGCCTGGCGAGGCTGGCAAATGCACCTTTCATGAAAATCGAAGCCACCAAGTTCACCGAGGTGGGCTATGTCGGCCGTGATGTCGAGTCGATTGTCCGCGACCTGATGGACGTGGCTATCAAAATGGCGCGCGAAGAGGAAATGGCCAAAGTGCGGCATCGCGCCGAAGATGCGGCCGAAGAGCGCATCCTTGATGCGCTGCTACCCAAGCCACGCAGCGTGGGATTCAACGCCGAGCCCGATGACACCGACAGCGGTAAAGAGACCCGGCAGAAGTTTCGCAAAATGTTGCGCGAAGGCCGGCTGGACGACAGGGAAATCGAGGTCGAGGTCTCGGCCACGCCTGTGGGGGTTGAGATCATGGCCCCGCCCGGCATGGAGGAAATGACCAGCCAGCTGCAGGGCCTGTTCCAGAATTTCGGCAGCGGCCGCACCAAGACACGCAAGCTCAGCGTCGCCGACGCCTTCAAGATACTCACGGAAGAAGAAGCGGGCAAAATGATCAATGAGGAAAACCTCAAGCTGCGCGCCCTGAATGCGGTGGAACAGAACGGCATTGTGTTCATCGACGAAATCGACAAAGTCACCCAGCGCAGCGACCAGGGCGGCAGCCCCGGCGTATCGCGCGAAGGCGTGCAACGCGACCTGCTGCCACTGGTCGAAGGCAGCACCGTCACCACCAAGTACGGTATGGTGAAAACCGACCATATCCTGTTTATAGCCTCCGGCGCCTTTCACCTGTCCAAGCCGTCGGACCTGATCCCGGAGTTGCAGGGAAGACTGCCGATAAGGGTTGAACTCAAGGCCCTGGGTGCACCCGAGTTCGTGCGTATTCTTACCGAACCGGACGCTTCGCTCACAGAGCAATACACGGCCTTGATGAAAACCGAGGGCCTGCAGCTTGCGTTTACCGAAGACGGGATCGAGCGGATCGCCTCGGTCGCCTGGGAAATCAACGAGCGCACCGAAAATATCGGCGCCCGCCGGCTGCACACCATCATGGAGCGGTTGTTGGAGCAGGTATCGTTCGGAGCCGCCGATCAAACCGGCAAACAGGTTACAGTCGATGCCGGCTACGTCGACCAACAGTTGGCTGACCTGGCTCAGGATGAAGACCTGAGCCGGTACATTCTTTGAATTCCTTGCGAGGTTCGACATGGCACAGGCACATCCACACCCGACTGAAATAAATCTGCACCAGAAGTCGAAAATGCTTGAAATCGCTTTCGACGACGGCGCGCGCTTCGAATTGAGCTGTGAATACCTGCGCGTGCATTCCCCTTCCGCCGAAGTGCAGGGCCACGGACCCGGCGAGGGCGTGTTGCAGGTCGGCAAGGAGGACGTCGGGATAGAGCGCATCGAGCCGGTAGGCCACTATGCCATCCAGATCTACTTCGACGATGAGCACAACACCGGTATCTATTCCTGGGATACGCTCTACAAACTGGGCGTCGACAAGGAGAAGAACTGGCAGTCTTATCTCGAACGCCTGAAAGCCGCCGGTGTACCGCACTCCGCGCTGGGAACCGAGGCCTGAGCGGTCCGGACAAATGTTATCATTCAGCGTCGCCCTGAAAAGCGGACGCCGGGACAGCCTATCGCCATGACAGAGAAAACCACGCACTTCGGCTACCAGCAGGTCAAGTGGGACGAAAAGCAGCGGCGCGTCGCCGGCGTGTTCGATTCCGTGGCGGATAACTACGATTTGATGAACGACGTCATGTCGTTGGGTATCCACCGTTTATGGAAGCGTTTCGCAATCGAACAGTCGGGAGCCCGGCCCGGCCAGCGGATCCTCGACCTTGCCGGCGGCACCGGCGACCTCGCCGCGCGCCTGTCCCGCATGGTCGGCCCGCAGGGAGAAGTCGTTATAGGCGATATCAATGCGTCGATGCTCAATGTCGGGCGCGCGCGGCTGCTGGATCGCGGCATCAGTGGTAACGTGCGTTTCGTGCAGGCCAACGCCGAGACCCTGCCGTTTCCGCCGAACAGTTTCGATTGCATCATCATCGGATTTGGCTTGCGCAACGTAACGGACAAGCAGAAGGCGCTGGAGTCCATGTACCAGGCGCTGAGACCCGGGGGGCGTGCGCTGGTGCTGGAATTTTCCACGCCGGTGCTGCCGGGATTGAAGACCGCCTATGATTTTTACTCCTTCAGGGTGCTGCCGCTGATGGGCCGCCTTATCGCCAGGGACGAGGACAGTTACCGCTATCTGGCCGAATCCATCCGTATGCACCCGGATCAGGAAAAACTCCGGCAGATGATGCAGCAGGCGGGTTTTGAAGATTGCGATTACCACAACCTGAGTGGCGGCATCGTCGCCCTGCACCGCGGTTTTCGCTACTGACGGCGGTCAGACCGGGTAGCGCGGATATCACGTGACTTCTGCCTCGACGCTCGCCGCCGCCCTGGAAAGCGCACTTGAGCTGTACCTGGGACAGGACCCAGGCGCGGCGGGACGCGCCGGGGCACTGCAGGGAAAGGTAATTGCGCTGAGCATTACCGGCACCGGGCTGACGCTGTATTTTCTGCCCGCGGCCGATGGGGTTCAGGTGCTGAGCCGCTACGACGGCCCTGTTGATACCCGATTGTCCGGGTCGCCGCTGGGCTTTGCGCGCCTTGCGCTCGACCGTCGTGAAGATGCCCTGTTTCAGGGCGCCGTGCAGATCGAGGGCGATACCGACACCGGCCAGATGTTTCAGGAACTGTTGTCCGACGTCGACTGGGACTGGGAGGAACAGCTGTCGCACGTGACCGGCGACGTGCTGGCCCACCGCGCCGGCGAACTGGCCAGGCACGCAAGGCAATTCTTCGAGGCGCGTCGGGAAACGCTGTTCCAGGACTCCGGCGAGTACCTCCAGGAAGAAGCCCGGCTGCTACCGACGCGCGTCGAGGTGGCCTATTTTCTGGCCGATGTCGACCGACTACGGGACGACACGGAACGCCTGCAGGCGCGCATCCAACGCCTCTTCAAGACCCTGGACGAAACCCCATGATGCGGCCGGCGCAGGTCTTACGCCTGCTGTATATCAACTGGATACTGGTACGCAACGGTCTGGACGAGGTCATTCTCGCCACCCACCTGTTCCGGCCGGTGCGCTTTCTCGGTTACCTCGCACCCTGGCATCGCATCGTGCGCAAGACGCCGCGCGCGGTGCGTATCCGCAAGACCCTGGAAGACCTGGGCCCGATATTCGTGAAGTTCGGCCAGATCCTTTCCACCCGCCGGGACCTGCTGCCGGAAGACATCGCCGGCGAACTGGCATTGCTGCAGGACCGTGTCGCTCCGTTTGACGGCAGACTGGCGTGTGCGCTGGTGGAACGCGCCTTTCATCGGCCGCTGGAACGGGTCTTCGCACGTTTCGATACCGAGCCGCTGGCCTCCGCCTCCATCGCCCAGGTGCATGCCGCTGCCCTCAACAGCGGCGAGGATGTGGTGGTCAAGGTACTGCGTCCCGGCATAGAGAACGTTATCCGTCGTGATGTCAGCCTGCTGTATACCGTTGCCGGCCTGGCCGAGCGCTACTGGAGCGAAGGGCGACGCCTGCGGCCGCGCGAAGTGGTCGCGGAGTTCGAAAAGACCATCTATGACGAGCTGGATCTGCTGCGCGAGGCCGCCAACGCTTCGCAGTTGCGGCGTAACTTCAGTGACTCCGGCCTGTTGCGCGTTCCGGAGGTGTACTGGCCTTATTGCCATCGCAACGTCATGACCATGGAGCGCATATACGGCATACCGGTCAACGACCTGGATGCGCTGCGCAAGGCCGGTGTTGACCTGAAGGCGCTGTCCGAGCGTGGTGTGGAAATTTTCTTCACCCAGGTGTTCCGCCACAATTTCTTTCACGCCGATATGCACCCCGGCAATATTTTTGTGTCGCCCGAGGGCCAGTACATGGCCGTCGACTTCGGCATCATGGGCACACTGAGCGTCCAGGACCAGCGCTACCTGGCGGAAAACTTTCTCGCTTTTTTCCGCCGCGACTACCGGCGGGTCGCCGAACTGCACGTTGAATCGGAATGGGTACCGGCCAGTACCCGCGTGGACGAATTCGAGTCCGCCATCCGCTCGGTATGCGAACCCATCTTCGAAAGACCACTGAAGGATATTTCATTCGGCCAGTTGCTGTTGCGGTTGTTCCAGACAGCGCGGCGCTTCAATATGGAAGTTCAGCCGCAACTGGTGCTGCTGCAAAAAACGCTGCTCAGTATCGAAGGCCTGGGTCGCCAGCTGTACCCGGACCTCGACCTCTGGCAAACGGCGAAGCCCTTTCTCGAGCGCTGGATGAGCGAGCAGGTCGGCGCCCGCGCTTTTGCCGGCCGCCTGCGTCACAGCCTGCCGGAGTGGAGCGAACGCCTGCCGGAAATACCGGCGCTGCTGCACCGTACCCTGCAGCAGGCGGCCAGCGGCAAGTTGCGCCTGCAATGGGAGTCGCAGGAACTGCAAAAGCTGCGGCGGCAGATGCGGCGTTCCAGCCAGCGCACCCTCGCTGCCATCAGCGGCGGCGCCATGCTGATCAGCGCATCGATCATTTACGGCCTCGACGGCTATGCGCCGCGGATGCTCGGTGGCGCACCGCTGCTCACCTGGCTACTCGGCGCTGGCGGGCTGATCCTTCTGCTTTCGGCCTGGGACGATAGCGACTGACGTGCCGGGCGCAACAACCCGGCAATAAAAAACCCGCCTGAAGGCGGGTTAAACTGGGCTCTTTCGTGTTGGTATTATTTGAATCATCGAGCCTTGTTGTTGTCGTGTTACGCGGTCTTCCCCTCGGTATCCAGCGTTTTTTTCTAATCGTCTCCTCCAACACCGTTTTCGTGAAATCTGTCGACTCTTCCCTGATGTTGCCTGGTCCGTCACTACGGGTATCGGTAGAGTCTCTTAGAGCAACAACCGTGCCTGTTTTTATTTTGCTTTAACAACAATGGCTTACCAAAACATCATCCAATGACCGGTGTTCCGAGTAAAGATTTTCGACAATCCTAATCCATTAGGCTTCTCTTAATATATAAGGTTTTTTATCTACTTACGAGCACCATGCCATGCCGG
>JASFNS010000015.1:0-13110 GCA_050116915.1 Thiogranum sp.
AGGTAAACTGGAACCGTCTTGGCGGTCACATAAACCCGTATAACCACGCCCTGCAGCAGTGGCTCGCGGCCAGGCACCTCACCATGACCGATCCCCCCGGGCCGCGGTTACTGGCCGGTGAGCTCGGCAGGCAGGCCAGCATGCTTGGTTTTATCGATGCCTTCTGGTTCGTGACACTTGGATTTCTCGCGCTGGGGCCGCTGCTGTTGCTGCTACGCCGCAAGCCGGGCGTTGCGCACACGACGACCTGATGTTCGTATTGACAATGCGACTCGAAACAGATCGAAAGCAGGTGTCGGAGGAATGCTGTTGACATTGAACCGGGTACCTTTACGTGCGCTTGCAACAGCGCCCGGGCGCCAGCGTCGGGTCAGTTGCCGACGTCTGGTTTCAGCGTGTCCGAAAGGTTGGCCGCATCTGCAATATCGCCCCATGACACGACGCCGGCGACCGTGTCCGGCGAGTCGGCGACAGCGCTGTTGCCTTTGCGGACGATGACCGCGGTATGACATCGCGCGCGGCGCAATTGCCCCAGCACATCGATAACCCTCGTTTCTTCGTCGACGATACAATGCCGGGCGTCGGCGAGGTCCCGCAGTGGCGTCGACGTTTCACCGTCACGCACGGCGGCATTGAGCGTGTTGGCCGATACGACCGCGCTGACGGTTCCGCTGTTGGTCAGCACGACGTGCGGATGCCCGCCCCGTGCTGTATGCCGAGCGGGTAATGACGCAATGGTCGCATCGTTCTCCAGAAGCACGAACGGTGACCGGACAAGTTCCAGCGCCTTGTGGGTCAGATACAAGTGGCTTTGTATGGAGGGCGGAATCCGGTGTCCGCGACGGCTGAGCTTGAGCGTGTAGATGGTGTCGGCCAGAAGCCAGTGACGCACCGCGTAAGCCAGCGAAACCGCGATAATCGTTGGAATTACAACGCTATAATCGCGGGTCATCTCGAAAATCATGACCACGGCGGTGACCGCCGCACCGGTGCTTGCTGCAATCATGCATGCCATCCCGATAACTGCGGCGTTGACCGGGTCCAGAGCCAGTGCCGGGGCGAGCGTGTTCGCAGCGCCGGCCAGACCTGCGCCGAGAGCCGCGCCCATGAACAATGCCGGTGAGAAGATGCCGCCCGAGGCGCCCGAGCCAAGCGTCAGCGACACGGCCAGCAGTTTCAGCGCCACCAACAGCAACAGAATCCCGGGCGCCTGTAGCTGCCCGTCGAGGATGTCCTGAATGGTGGCATAACCGACACCCTGAATATAGTAGTGCCCGAGATTCTGCATCAGCAGATACATCAGTATGCCGACCATGGTCATACCCAGTGCGTGGCGCGTGTAATAGTTGCCCGGCAGAGCGTCAAAGAAGTCTTCGAACGCGTAGATAGCACGTGTATACACGAACGCCAACAGGCCGACGATAAGACCGAGTATGGCGAAACTCAGGAAGCCGTCTGTCGACAGCGCACCCGTCGCGTCCATTATCAGCGACGGAATCACGAACGAAGGTGAACTGCCGAAATACAGACAACCGATATAACTGGCAGCACCCGTGGCGATCATGACCGGGATCAGCGTGCGTGCGCTGATTTCCACCAGCACGATCTCGACCGCGAACAGCAGTCCGCCGATCGGAGTGTTAAAGGTGGCGGCGATGCCTCCGCCGGCACCGGCAGCAATCAGGGTGATGCGCTGCCATATGGGAAGATTCATCCACTGAGCCATCACCGATCCGAACGTGGCTCCAATCTGGATGATCGGACCTTCACGCCCGACAGCGCCACCCGAACCGATGGAAATGGATGATGCCAGCGATTTTATCAGCGCGACACGCGGGCGGATGATGCCAGCCTGCCAGTTGATGGCGTCGATCACTTCGGGTACCCCGTGTCCTTTGGCTTCCGGCGCAAACTTTCGGACCAGAAAGGCCACTGCCAATGCGCCTGCAACCGGTACCAGAATAACGCCTGCTCCCCAGCTGCTCTCCGGAGTGTGTTGCAAGGCATCGTAGTGCAGATCGAATCGCCCGAAGAACATGAGATTATGAAACAGCGCGATGAGCAGACGGAAGGCGATGGCACCGGCGCCCGCAATCGCGCCGACCACCAGTGCATAGCCCGCCAGTGATGCACTGAGACCGGGACGACGCGGCAGGTCGTCAATGTTGCCGGGATTACGCCCGGGCGCTGGTTGCGGGTCTGTCATTCTGGCTGCTGCCTGGTGCTGGTCTGTCCGTTTCGAATCGGGTTTGCGATGCGCCGCTTGCAGCCTGATGTTACCGCGGCAGGCATTGTTGCATCGCAGGGAACTAAAAGTGGTGTACTACATCCAACATGTTAATGAAGTCTAGCAGCTTCAATGCCAATAGCGTACGAGAGGCGAGGGAATGGCGCGGATAAGGAATATTGCAACGCGCCCACGGCTTGCCTAGACTTGATAACAGTGCCGGATCAGAACATACCCGCCCCGGTTCACGAAAAATTCACATGGCGAGCCGGCAGTGCGACACAGAGGCTGTCGCTGAAACAGCAACCCTCGGAGGTCATATGAGTACGTCTATTTATCCCACTGCCGCTGTCGCGACACTCGGGCAGAGTCTCTGGCTGGACTATATCGACCGCCGCATACTGGTCGACGGCACGCTGCAGCGGCTGATCGACGAGGACCGGGTCGCCGGTCTGACATCCAATCCCGCGATATTCGAAAAGGCGATTACCCACGACACCTGTTATGCCGAAGACATCAAGCGCCTCGGCGCACGCGGCGCCGACCGCGAGACGCTTTACGAGGGCTTGATTCTCGATGACATCACACGTGCCGCCGATCGCTTCAGCGCTGTCTACCGCGACAGCGGCGGCCGCGACGGCTTTGTCAGTATCGAGGTTTCTCCGCTGCTGGCGCGCGACACCGAGGCTACGGTGTTCGAGGCGCGCGCCTTGTGGCAGCGGCTTGATCGTCCCAACGTCATGATCAAGGTGCCGGGCACCGCCGAGGGCCTGCCGGCGGTTCGCCAGTTGCTCGGCGAAGGCATCAACGTCAATGTCACGCTGCTGTTTTCGGTGGGACGTTATATGGAAGTGCTCGACACCTATATGGACGCCTTGCAGGATCGCCTGGATCGCGGCCTGGGCATCGATTCAGTTGCCTCGGTGGCAAGCTTTTTCCTCAGTCGCATCGACGTCATGGTCGATCCCATGCTGGACGCCATCGCCGCCGATGGCGGCGGGCGCGCCGAGCAGGCGGCGGCGTTGCGCGGTCAGGCGGCGGTTGCGAGCGCGGGCTTTGCCTACAAGCGCTTCCAGGAGATCAGCGCGCAGCCGCGCTGGCAGGCGCTGTCCGCGAGCGGTGCACGCCCGCAGCGCCTGCTCTGGGCCAGCACCGGCACCAAGGATCCCGCCTACAGCGACATCAAATATGTCGAGGCGTTGATCGCCGGCGACACGGTCAATACGCTGCCGCTGGAAACACTGGCGGCGTACCGCGAGCACGGCGAGCCGCATGCGCGTATCGCGGCCGCGATGGAAGCCGCGCCGCAGATTATGAAGGGACTCGCCGGGCTGGATATCGACCTGCACGCGGTGACGGAAAAACTGGAGCGCGAAGGCATCGAAAAGTTTGTCAAACCATACCAGTCGCTGCTGGATACCCTGGGCCGGGTGCGAGAGAGCGCATGAATCGCCGCTATCGCGCCGCTGGCGGCCGAAAGTCACACCATTAAGTATTGTCCGGGTCAATGAATCACAATCACCCGTTACCGGAACACGTGCAATTCGTGCTGTTCGGCGCCATGGGCGACCTCGCATGGCGCCTGATCGGTCCGGCGCTGTTCAATCTGCACCTCGACGGCCAGTTGCCGTCCGGGTTTTCCCTCATCGGCGTCGACCGTGACATCAGCGTCGAAGCCCTGAGCGAACGTTTGCGTGACGGCGTGGAACGTTTTTCGCGCCGGGGTGCTCCCGACGGTGGGGCGTGGACCGCTTTTGCGGCGCGTATCGGCGCCTGCAGCATGGACCTGGGCGATGTGGGGCATTACCAGCAGTTGAGAAACCAGTTGAGCGCAGATGGCGGGGCAGCCGATGCGCAGATTTTCTATCTCGCCATCCCGCCGTCACTGTTCGGTGCGGTCGCCGACGGCCTGGCGCACGTCGGGCTGCACCGTGAGCGCAGCCGGGCACGCATCGTGGTGGAAAAGCCCCTGGGTGACAGTCTTGCCGCTTTCCAGGCCATCGACCGCACGCTACGTGCCCATTTCCACGAAAACCAGATCTACCGCATGGATCATTTCCTGGGCAAGGAAACCGTGCAGAATATCCTCGCGCTGCGCTTCGCCAACCCGATCTTCGAACCGGTGTGGAACCGCCGCTATATCGATCATGTCACCGTGACGGTGGCCGAGGACATCGGCGTCGGTCACCGCGCCGGGTACTACGAGCACGCCGGTGCCCTGCGCGACATGGTGCAGAACCACTTGCTTCAGCTCATGTGTCTGGTGGCGATGGAGGCGCCGGTGGCCTACGACGCGGATGATATCCGCAACAAGAAGCTCGATGTGCTGCGCGCCTGCCGGCCGATACCGGCGGACAACGTCACGGCATTTGCCGTGCGCGGGCAATACGCGACCGGGTGGCTCGAGGGGCAACACGTGCCCGGTTACCGTGAGGAACCGGGCATCGATGTGCGTTCCAACACCGAGACCTACGCCGCGATAAAGCTGCTGGTGGACAACTGGCGCTGGCAGGGTGTGCCGTTTTATCTGCGCACCGGCAAGCGCATGACCGCGGCGGTCTCCGAAATTTCCATTCGTTTTCGCGACGTGCCGCACAACGCTTTCCCTGCGGCCACCGGCTTGAATGCCCAGCCGGTGCGCCTGGTGATCCAGATCCAGCCTGAAGAAGGCATCATCCTCAAGTTCATGGCCAAGGAGCCCGGGAACCCGCTGCGACTGGGGCCGGTGAATATGCGCTTTAGCTACGAGGACGCGTTTGGCAAGAGCAGTCCGGGCGCCTATGAAACCCTGTTACGTGACCTGATGCTGGCGGACGCGACGCTGTTTATGCGTGCCGACCAGGTCGAGGCCGCATGGCGTCTGCTGATGCCGGTGGTGGATGCCTGGGCGGCCAACCCGGCACCGGATTTCCCCAATTATCCCGCGGGCAGCTGGGGTCCTGAGGCCGCCGAACGGTTGATCGCCCGCGACGGGCGCGCCTGGCTGACACCCAGCCAGCTGGCAGGCAAACCAGATGGATGATGTCGCCGTTGACCCGGTGAGTGCCGTCGAGGCCCCGGGCGCGCCCGGCATGTTGCCTAACTGGTGCAACGGCGCCAAGCAGATGGTCGGTACCAGCCTCGGGCCCGCACGGGTCTGGTTTACCGTGGGGCAGGGCATACTCAACGAAATTTATTACCCGCGTGTGGATATTCCCCAGGTGCGCGACCTCGGCTTCATCGTCGCCGACGGTAAAGGCTTCTGGCAGGAGGTCAAACGCATGGAAGACTGCCGCGTCGAGTGCGCCGCGGCGGGCATCCCGGCGCTCACCGTTGTCCATCGTCATCCGCGCTTTACGCTCACCCAGCGTATCGTTCCCGAACCCAACCGTGATGTGCTGCTCGTTGAACTCACCCTCGAGGGCGATGAAACGCTAACCCCATACGCCTTGCTGGCGCCCCACCTTGGCGATACCGGCCGCAACAACCGCGCCGAGACCAGCTTCTACCGGGGTCGGCGGGTGCTGTGGGCCGAGCAGGGGCCGTTCGGCCTGGCGCTGGCCGCTGCAGACGCGCGGCAGGCGGACGCTTTCGGCGCCTGCAGTGCGGGCTACTCCGGTGCCTCCGACGGCTGGCAGGATTTTCACAGCAACGGCCGCATGCGCTGGCGCTACCAGAGCGCCGGGCCAGGCAATGTCGCCCTGACGGGCGCCCTGCCGCGCCGCGCGATACTGGCGCTGGGCTTCGGCAGCAGCCGCAAGGCGGCGGCGACGCTGGCAGTCTCGGCATTGTTTCAGCCCTTCGAGCTGATCTGGCAGCAGCAGATTGACGATTGGCGCAGCTGGCACGGCAACTGCCGGTTGCCGCAGCCACAGGGCAGCGTCGACAGGATACCCGCGGCGCTCGCCGAGCGGGTCAAGGTCAGCGCCATGGTCCTGCGCACGCACCACGACCAGACGTTTCGCGGCGCCCTGGTAGCGAGTCTCAGCGTGCCCTGGGGGGAATCATCCGAAGAGCGTCCCGGCTACCACCTGGTGTGGCCGCGAGACCTGGTGGAATGTGCCGGTGCGCTGCTGGCGCTGGGCTCGGAAGTGGAAGCGCGGGAGATCCTGCGCTACCTGATGGCCACGCAGCGCGAGGACGGCAGCTGGTACCAGAATCAGTGGCTTGGCGGCAAGCCGTACTGGAGCGGTATTCAGCTCGACCAGGTGGCGTTTCCGGTACTGTTGGCGGGTACACTCGCCGACCGAGAGGCGCTCGACGGCATCGAGGTTGCAGACATGGCGAGTCGCGCCCTGGGGTTTATCGCCCGCAACGGTCCCGCGAGTCCCCAGGACCGCTGGGAGGAAAACAGCGGCGTCAACACCTTCACCATGGCGGTGTGTATTGCCGCGCTGGTCTCGGGCAGCCGCTTTCTGCCGAGTGCCGATGAAGCCTTTGCCCTGGAACTGGCCGATTACTGGAACCAGCGCCTGGAAGACTGGACCGCGGTACGCGGTACGGAGTTTGCCCGCCGTCACGGGATATCAGGTTATTACCTGCGCGTCATGCCGTCCTCGGCGCTCAGCGATAATACGGTGCTGGCGCGCGCACTGCCGATCAAAAACCGCCGTAGCGACCCCGGCCTGCGCGCGACAGAGCAGATCGGGGTCGACTTCCTGCAGCTGGTGCGATACGGCTTGCGCGAATACAACGATCCATTGGTGCGCGATACGCTCAAACTGGTGGACGAGCTGTTGCGCGTGGAGCTTGATCAGGGACCGTGCTGGTATCGTTACACCGGTGACGGCTATGGCGAGCACGCCGACGGGCGCGCGTATGACGGTACCGGCCACGGTCGGCTGTGGCCGCTGTTAAGTGGCGAGCGCGGGCACTACGAACTGCTCGCCGGCGGCCAGCCGCTGGCGCTGCTGGCGGCGATGGCCGCTATGGGCACCGACAGCGGCATGTTGCCCGAACAGGTGTGGGACAGTGCGGCGGTTGCGCAACGCGGCCTGGAGCGGGGACGGGCGACCGGTTCGGCGATGCCGCTGGCCTGGGCGCACGCCGAATATGTCAAGCTGGCGTGCTCCATCCTCGAGGGCCGGCCCGTTGACCGGCCGGAACCGTTGTGGGCGCGCTATCGCGGACGGAGACCGGAAGTCTACCTCTGGTACTGGTCACCGCAGGCGCCGATTCGCGCCATGCCCGCGGGTATGCGGCTGGGATTCTGCCTGGCCGATGCGGCGACCGTCTCCTGGCGGGTCGACGGCGGTGAAGAACAGTCGCTGTCGACCCGGGAACTGGGTATGGGTGTGCACGTTTTACGCTTGCCCGCTGTAAAAGACGCCAGCGTGCTGGAGTTCCGGCTGAGCGGTAAAGGTGAAACCGGCGAGGTGCGTCGGGTGGCGTTGACACCCCCGGCATAGCAGGCTGCGGTTACGCAACCCACTGGCCGGGACACCCCGGTAGGCGTTACAGTAAGCAGCGTATTTACTCGTGGGTGTCGGGCTTCGGCACCCGATAAATTTTGCAACCGGTACTTTTATACTATGGCGCTGTTCCCCAAACGCTATCACCCGCCGGGCACGCCGCCCGGGACCTTGCGCTCCCACGCCGATGTCGGACCCGCCGCTGTAGAGATTACCCTGGTCGACTACAGCACCGCAGGGCTGTCTGTGACCCACAATGCCGACGTGGAGACGTGCAAGGCGTCCATCAAACAGGACTCGATCACCTGGGTACAGGTGCAGGGCCGACCGACTGCGGAACTGATGCACAGGCTGGGAGATGCCTTCGCTCTGCATCCGCTGGCGCTTGAAGACGTCCTCAACGCCGGCCAGCGTCCCAAGCTGGAGCCCTACGACGGGCAGCTGTTCCTGGTCATGCACCTGCCCGGCTTCGAGGACGGCAGGATCACCCTGCACCAGATCAGTGTGTTTCTGCTGCACAACTACCTGGTAACCTTTTGCCCGTGTCCCAGGGATCCCTTTGCATCTATTGTCAAACGGCTGGAAAGCGCGGGCACGCGGGTCCGCCAGCAGGGCATAGACTACCTGCTCTATTCGATTGTCGACCTGGTGATCGACCAGAGTTTTCCGGTGCTGGAGCATTTCGGTGTCCAGATCGAGACCATCGAAGAGGCGATCGTGGCCGGGCCCGACCGGCAGGTGCTGGATCATGTTCACCAGGTCAAGCGCAACATGATCCTGCTGCGCCGCAGCCTGTGGCCGCAGCGGGAGGTGGTCAGTCAGTTGCTGCGAGACGTCGACGGCTGGATTTCCGAACCCACACGCATTTATCTGCGCGACTGCTACGACCATACGGTGCAGATCATGGACCTGGTGGAATCCTATCGCGACATGAGCGCGAGTCTGCTCGACATCTATATGTCCAGCGCCAGTATGCGTCTGAATGACGTCATGCGGGTGCTCACGGTGATTGCCACGATTTTTATACCGTTGACGTTCATTACCGGTATCTACGGCATGAATTTCGGGGACAACGCCGCGAGTCCCTGGGCGATGCCGGAATTGCACTGGTACTATGGCTACCCGATGGTATGGCTGCTTTTTATCGGTGTGGTGGCGGGTATGCTGTACTGGTTCCGGCGCAAGCGCTGGATTTGATTCTCTTCGTATAACCTGTGGAAGGAGTGGTATGTCATATCTGGACGACCCACGCGTCTTGTTTGCCGCCGAGCGTACGCTGCTGGCATGGAATCGCACCGCGGTGTCGCTGATTACGCTGGGATTCGTGATCGAGCGCTTCGGCCTGTTCATCAACCAACTGCACTACACGCAGGTAGCGGGCCAGCGCAGCCTGTCGTTTTCGATCGGTCTGGCCCTGATTGGTTTCGCCACGCTGTTGAGCATACTGTCAGTGGCGCAGTTCCGGCGCGTCATCAAGCGACTGTCGCCGGCCGAGATCCCGCACGGCTACTGGCTGTGGTCCGGCACCCTGGCAAATCTGGTGGTCGCGGCGCTTGGTGTGCTGCTGATTGTTTACCTGGTGCGCGGATTCAGATGACCGGCGCGTCGCGGCCGACACCGATGCATTGACGCGGCAGGCGGGCATGCAGCCCGCCCGCCGGGCTCACCCTACTGGCCGTCGGCGGCCTTGCGTCCCGATATCATTGCCTTGACCAGGTTTTCCCGGTGCAGGCGGCTGGAAACCACAACTCCCGCGACATGCAGCAGAACCAGCAACACGGTCAGGTTGGCAAAAAACTCGTGGATTTCTTCCCAGAACTCTTCCTCCGACTCGTTTTCCTCGTCGCCGGCGGCTTCGCTGTGTCCGCGTTCACGCTCGTCTTCGTCTTCGTCGGCGTAGGCGGGGCTGATAACGCCGATTGTCGTCGCGTCGGCGGCGAGCGGACCTTTGCCTTCCAGGCCGTAGACCTGCAGGCCGGTGACAGAGGCGATCAGCAGGCTGGTGAGCAGGGCGATGATCATCCAGCCGCCGGGCGGTGTGTGTCCGATATACCGCTGCGGCGAGCTGGAGATCAACCGCTTCAGGTACGCGATTACGGTGCCCGGTCTATAGATGAAGTCGGCGAAGCGGGCGTAGCGGGAGCCGATGAAGCCCCAGAGAATGCGAAACAGCACCAGTCCCAGCACGGCGTAGCCGGAGTAGATGTGCAGCTGGTTTTCCTCGTCGCCGGTGAAATACGCCAGCGTAAAAAGAATTACCAGTGACCAGTGGAACAGGCGAACCGGGAGGTCCCAGACGCGTATCGTTTTGCTTTCCATGACGCTTCTCCTTGGCGAGGTTCGATGGTGAGTATGGCTTGCACAAGGCGTCCGGGCATCCGGCAAATGGCTGAAAGTCCCGGGAATGGTACTTATGTCTCATGGACGGACGCCCTATAATCGCGGTGTTTGCCCGGCGCGAAAAGTAGGCCGATGACCCGATTCAAGGAAACTGCGTTCATTTTGCTGTTGTCACTGATCGTGGCCACCAATCTGTATGATCTTCTCATCGATTACAGCCACAATGCATCGGCCTGGCATCTGCTGGAAGAATCCCTGGTGGTGCTGGCTTCGACGGCTGCCATCGTCTGGCTGGTGATCAACGTCCGACGGCAGCAGCGCGAGCTGGAAGCGCTGAAGCGGGAACTGCGTGCCGGTGCGGACAGTGCCGCGAAGGTCGCTCCGGCCGTGCTCGCCGCACGCCGCCGTTTGAGTGAAGTCATACAGGAACAGTTCTCCGAGTGGCAACTGACCGCGGGCGAGCAGGAGGTGGCGCTGCTGCTGTTGAAAGGGCTCAGTTTCAAGGAGATCGCGGCGCTCAGGAACACCCTGGAGAAAACCGTCCGCCAACAGGCGTCGGGTATTTACAGAAAGGCCGGCGTCAGCGGCCGCCATGCCTTTGCTGCCTGGTTTATCGAGGATTTCCTGTAAGGCTGCTCACAGGTCGGGGCACCGGAAGGTCTGCGGACCCGCACCGGCTATCGCTATGTCCGGACTGATAGCGTCTCCACCAGGAACAGCGGGACCCCGGTCCTTAGCTGCCGCCTCTTTCGATCGGGGAGTCCACAATGGCATCGACTTCGCTTTGCGGAAGAACCTGAGCCTCATACACGACCCCCAGGTTTTCTATAGTGCGAACAAAAGCACGCAGATGATTGCGGGAGCCCCGGAGCAGGTTTTCATAGGTCTGGTTGATGTCGGCGTGATCGGAATTATCAATTGCGGCCTGGATGTCGCGCATATCGACCTCTTCGATAAAGGCGCCAACCCTAAGTGCCTCGAGTTGTGATACTTGCCCGCGCACAGTCAGGGTCGCGAATAGCGTCGACAGATCGGGGTTCGTGAACGCACCGACACGGGAGTCCTGAACAGGGTCGGTCAGTCCGTAGGTGTTCACCAGGACGGCCATGCTGTCCATATGCCTCTGTTCCGACGCCGAGATATTGTCGAAAACCGCGTTGGCCCACTGATCGTAGAGGAAAATATATACATCGCGGGCGAGCTTTTCTTCTTCCCGCATGAAAAGTATATCTGCTTCCTCTTCAGCGCTCAGCGCCTCTGCAGATGTTTCCAGCTGCCCGGTCTGCCCTGTAACATCGCCGTTCAATACATGTTTGCCGGAAGCCAGGGCTAGCGTAAAGTTGCTGGTCATTCCCACCAGAATCGAGCTCAACAGGGCATTTTTCAGATTCAAGGTACTACTCCTGACAATAGACATATCGGTTCCATCGCAACCACTTGCCAGCCTAGTCAGGGGAGCTGAACTCAACCTTAAAAGCACGCGTCACAAGGCGCGGCGAATCGCCGCAGTTCATTCTGTGAGCGCCGGCCATGTCCGGAGCGGCCAGGGAAAGCCGTGCAGCTCGACCCGCGTCGTCCATACAACTGTCGGTTTTATCTTGCGCGGGCCTTTTTCACCCCGGGGCGGGATTCGCGCAATAGAGGTTTTCCCCGGGCGCACCGATTCGCCCTCGGACCCGGACGATGACACAGGAAGGCTCGGTGGCTCAGGCTGGTGGTGACCGCCACGCCAAAAAAGAACCCCGCCGATGGGCGGGGTTCTTTGGCCGATTGTGGTTCGGCTGCCGCTTAGTTAGCGGCGGTGACGTTGGCTGCCTGCAGACCCTTGGGGCCTTTTTCCACGTCGAAGCTCACCGACTGTCCTTCCACCAGGGTTTTGAAACCGCCGCCCTGAATTGCGGAGAAGTGCACGAACACGTCGGCGCTGCCATCAGAGGGAGAAATGAAACCAAAACCCTTGGATTCGTTGAACCACTTAACAGTACCTGTCGTCATTTAAATTACCTTTGAAAATAAGAATAAACACTTGATCAATTGCAGATCTCAATAAAGGCAAATTACAGGAGATACCGGAGTGGGGCTTCTGAGTACACCTAAAGGACTCGCAACTAATCTGTAACCCAGACGAGGCCTGCCAACACACTACTGTTTCACCGGCTCAGGTCTGATGTGGCCAAGAATATCTCTCAAGACAGGGAATCACAAGCGGTTTTTGTTTGCCTCCCCTGGCGCTGGCGGAATACGCCGCAGCTCCCCGCAACCGGGTACGGGACTACCTGCAGCGCCAGCGTCTGCCGGCGGTGTATGGACAAAAGGCCACGTCTGCCGCGATCGCGGGGAGGCAGGAACTCACCAGAACAAGACCTGGTCCGGTGCGGCACCGCCTCCGGCGCGTACTTGTGCACGGCGTTTGCCCTTTGAAGCGCGATCGTGGCTCGGGCGGGAAGGCGATTGAACAGCCGCGCGCCAGTTCCGGGCATCCCGGGAGAGTCGAAGGTCATGGCGTGAGAAACATCGGTCCAGGTGAGGTGGTTCGGGTATTGCGGTCACCTCGCAACAAGTTGCTTCCTGTACGTAGTTGCGCGTATGGAATCAGTGGCGGGTTTGAGGTCAAACTCAACCGGGCCGATCAGTGCTTACTACGCCGGGACGCATTGGTATGACTGATAACCAATCAAAGAACGAAAACCCCGATCAGCGGGTGTGCAATCGCATCAATGTGACCAGAACATTGCTGCTTGAACTCGACAATGGTGACATTCTGGAAGGCCGCACGGTCGATATCAGCCCGCGCGGCGCTCTGTTTGAAACTGACGTGCCGCCCGAAGGCGATTTGCTGGGCATTGCGGGAACATTTTTTATAATATCGGATGAGGGGCGGTTCTCCATCGGTTACCCCTGTAAAGTGGTCCGGTTGAAAGATCGCGCCATTGCCATAGAAATTAACAAAAAAGCCGCCGCAGCGTTTGCTCACGATATGACCGAAGATCTGCTTGGGCGCCAGGGAACGGGGCGCCTTCCAAAGTAAGGCGCCGCACCAAGCTAGTGCGGCGTGAGATGGCCACGTCACTGTTCAGTCAAGCGTGCAGCGACCTAGCCGAAAACACGGACTGGATAGAAGCGCCATTAGCGCTTCTTGGCAGGAGACACAGA
>JASFNS010000016.1:0-12976 GCA_050116915.1 Thiogranum sp.
CTGCCAGGGGCTGGCCGGTCATCAATCGGTACCGCGGGCACTGTCGATCCACCGGACTGCGGCTGCGCATGTATCGTTAGCGGCCCCCGGCCTGCAGGCAGGTTAGCGTCTGATACAATGCAACACAACCTCACGAACCATCAGGACTCAGTGCGCATGTCAGACAGGAAAACCAACCTCATCTGGATCGACCTCGAAATGACCGGCCTCAATACGTTCGAGGACCAGATTATCGAAATCGCCACTATTGTTACGGATTCGCAGCTCAACCTGGTTGCCGAAGGTCCGGAGCTGGCCATCCACCAGCCCGATAGCGTGCTGGAAGCGATGGACGAATGGAACACCCACCAGCACGGCCAGTCGGGTCTGACCCAGCGGGTGCGTGAGAGTTCGCTGACCGCCAGGGACGCGGAGGTCATGACCCTTGCGTTCCTGGCGCAGCATGTCGACGCCAAGGTTTCGCCCATGTGTGGTAATTCGATCTGCCAGGACCGGCGCTTTATGGCCCGCCTGATGCCCGAGCTGGAGGCTTTTTTCCACTACCGCAACCTGGATGTGAGTACGCTCAAGGAACTCGGCACGCGCTGGGCACCGGCGGTGATGGGCGGATTCACGAAGCAATCCAGCCATCTCGCCATGGACGATATCCGCGACTCCATCAACGAACTGCGTTACTACCGCGAGCACCTGTTCAAACCTTTCGATGCATGAGTACCGATAACCCGGTACGCGGCGCACTGCTGGTCAGCGGCGCGGCGCTGATGTTTGCCTCCATGGGCGGTTTGATCCGCGTGGTGTCGGCGCAAATGCCCAATGAACAGGTCGTGTTCTTTCGCAACCTGTTCGGGCTTTTGGTGCTGGTCCCGATCCTCTGGCAGCGCGGTGGGCGTATCGAGCTGAAAACAGCGCATCCCGGCCTGCATCTGGTTCGCAGTCTGTTCGGCCTCGCGGCCATGTACTGTTTTTTCTATGCCCTCAGCATCCTGCCGCTTGCCGACGCGGTGTTGCTGAACTTTACCGCGCCGCTGTTTATCCCCTTTGTCGCCATACTGTGGCTCGGCGAAGGCGTCGGCGGGCGTCTCTGGGCGGCAATTGTGATCGGTTTCTCCGGCGTGTTGCTGATTCTCAAGCCCGGCAGCGGCCTGTACGGTGGCGCCGCGCTGATCGGGCTGGCCTCCGGCGCCTTTGCGGCTGTCGCCATGGTGAGCCTGCGCAAGCTCTCGGCCACCGAGCCGCCCTTGAGAGTGGTGGTGTACTACGGTGTTATCTGCACCCTCGTGTCCTGTGTGCCGATGTTGCTGAGCTGGCGGGCCGTCGAGCCGCGGCTGTTGCTGATGCTCGCGGCGGCCGGGGGTTTCGCTACCATGGGGCAGTACTTGCTGTCGCGCGGTTACGGCTGTGCGCCGGCGGCGCAGATCGCTCCCTTCACCTATACCTCGGTGGTCTTCGCGGCGGTCTACGGCTGGCTTTTCTGGCAGGAGTTGCCCGGCTGGATGAGCGCGGCGGGAACCCTGCTGGTGGTCATCGCGGGTGTGCTGGCGATGCGGCGCCAGCGCCTAAACGCTTGAGGCCAGCAGTTCCAGCCAGTGCCTGACCGGGACGTCGGCTTCGGCCTGCAGGTGCAGCAGGCAGCCGATGTTGGCGGTGGCGATGGCGTCGGGGTGTTTGTCCTGCAGTGCGTCCAGCTTACGCGCCCGCAACTCGCTGGACAACGTCGGCTGGAAAATCGAGTAGGTGCCCGCCGAGCCGCAACACAGGTGCGCGTCTCTGACCGGCACCAGCGCGTAACCCAGTCGCGTCAACAGGCTTTCGACCACCCCGTTCAGCTGCTGGGCGTGTTGCAGGGAACAGGGCGAATGAAATGCGACGCGTTGCGGTGTCTTTGCCTTGAAGGCGGACAGGTCTTCGCGCTCGAGCACTTCGCTGACGTCCCTGGCGAGTGCGCTGATGCGCTCTGCGCGCGCTGCGTAAACCGGGTCGTCGGCCATTAGCTCGCCGTATTCCTTGACCATCGGTGCGCAGCCGCTGGCGGTGATGACGATGGCCTCGCTGCCCTGTTCGACCGCCGGCCACCAGGCGTCGATGTTGGCCCTGGCCTTGTCGAGCCCGGCTTCCGTGGCGCCCAGGTGATGGTGCAGGGTGCCGCAGCAGCCGGCCTGCGCGACGCTTTGCAGCTCGATGCCCAGACGGCTGAACAGTGCCCGCGCGGCGTCGTTGATCTGGGGAGCGGCGGCCGGTTGCACACAACCGTCAAGCAACAGCATGCGGCGCGAGCCACTGGTTTTCTGCTGGCGCGGCGGGCGGTTCGCCAGCGGAATTCTGCGACGCAGTTTTGCCGGCAGCAGCGGCCGCACCAGGCGGGCTGCAGCGAATAACAGGTGGGCCCGACGGGTTTCTCCGAAGGTAAACAGGATGAGGCGGCGCAACAGGCGCTGTGGGTGCGAGCGCGGTACCGTTGCTTCGACCAGTTCGCGCCCGATGTCCAGCAGCTTGTGGTATTCCACGCCGGATGGACAGGTGGTTTCGCAGGCCCGGCAGGTGAGGCAGCGGTCCAGGTGGGTCTGCAACACGGTCGTTGCGGGCCTGCCTTCGAGCACCTGCTTGATCTGGTAGATACGCCCGCGCGGGCCGTCGAGTTCGTCGCCGAGCAACTGGTAGGTCGGACAGGTGGCATTGCAGAATCCGCAGTGCACACAGCTGCGCAGGATGTCGTCGGCGCGTTGCCCGGTGGCGCTGTTCTTGAAGCTGGCGGTCAGATCGGTTTTCACGATCAGAAGTCTTTGTAAAGTCGGCCGGGGTTGAGAACGCCGGTAGGGTCTAGCGCGGCTTTCAGGCGTTTGTGCAGGGCAAACAGGCCGGCGGGCAGCGGTTGAAACACGTCTGCATCGGTGTGGGCGTTGCGAAACAGTGTGGCGTGTCCGCCGAGTTCGGCTGCGAGCTTGCGGATGTGGTCGGCATCGGCGTCGCTGAACAGCCAGCGCTGCGCGCCCGCCCAGTCGATCAGCCAGTGTCCGGGCAGCGCCACCGGCGGTGTTGCCGGCGGCAGGGACAAACGCCACAGCGGCTTGTCGCGACGGAAAAAGGCGTGGCTGTGATCACGCAGTGACGCCCAGAATTCCGGCTGTTCCTCCAGCAGGTTGTCGCCCAGGCGGTGCTGGGCCTGGCGCACCGCAGATTCGCTGCCGGACAGGCGCAGGTGCAGGTGGTCGTCATACCAGCAGGCGGCCGACAGCGGCAGTGGCTTACCCAGCCACTCGGCGAACCGGGTAATGGCCTCGGCCTGGGAACAAACCTGAGTCAGTGTGTATTCGACCTCCGGTTTCGGCAGTACCTTGAGCGACACGTCGAGCAACACCCCCAGCGTGCCCAGCGCGCCTGCCATCAGGCGCGACAGGTCGTACCCGGCAACATTCTTCATCACCTGTCCGCCGAAGCTGAGCGCTTCTCCCTTACCGTTGATCAGGCCGGTACCCAACACAAAGTCGCGCGTCGCGCCCGCAAACGGACGGCGGGGTCCCGACAGCCCGGCGGCAATTGCGCCGCCCAGCGTGCTCTCGGCGGTGAAGCGCGGTGGTTCAAACGCGAGCATCTGCCGGTTGTCGTCCAGCAGCTGCTCGATCTCGGCGAGGCGCGTGCCGGCGCGGGCACGAATCACCAGTTCGGAGGGTGCGTAACTGAGTACGCCGCTGTGGCCGCTCACCGCCAGCGGTTCACCGCGGCCGGGCCGCCCGTAAAAGCCCTTGCTGCCGCTGCCCTGTATGTCCAGCGGCGTGTTCGCCTCGCAGGCCTGTCTGACCTGTTCGCACAGGCCGGTGGTCATATCCGCGTCGGCCATGCTCAAAAGCGCTCCAGCTCCGGGAATGCTACCTCACCGTGGTGGACGTGCATGCGGCCGAACTCCGCGCAACGCGCGAGTGTCGGGACAGCCTTGCCGGGGTTGAGCAGGCCGCGGGCATCGAAAGCGTGCTTGACGGCGTGGAACTGGGTGAGCTCAGCCGCATTGAACTGTACGCACATCTGATTGATCTTTTCCACGCCGACGCCGTGCTCGCCGGTGATGGTGCCGCCCACCGAAACCGATAGCTCGAGGATACGTCCGCCGAAGGCCTCGGCGCGCTCCAGCTCGCCGGGTTTATTGGCGTCATAGAGGATCAGCGGGTGCAGGTTGCCGTCGCCGGCATGAAAGACGTTGGCCACCGGCAGCTGGTACTCCTCGGACCAGGCCCTGATGGTCGCCAGCACTTTACCCAGTTGTTTGCGCGGTATCGTACCGTCCATGCAGTAGTAGTCCGGCGAGATACGCCCCACCGCGGGGAAGGCGGCCTTGCGGCCGGCCCAGAAGCGTTGCCGCTCGCTGTCGTCTTTGGCGGTGCGCACTTCGCTGGCGCCTTGATCCCTGAGCAATTCGCGCACCCGGCTGATCTGCGTCGATACTTCTTCGTTGGTACCGTCGAGTTCGCACAGCACAATGGCCGCAGCGTCGACCGGATAGCCGGCGTGGACAAAATCCTCGGCGGCCCGGATCGCCAGGTTGTCCATCATTTCGAGGCCGGCGGGTAGAATGCCCGCGGAAATAATCTCGGCAACCGCTTCACCGGCCGTTGCCACCGAGTCGAAGGCCGCCAATACCACCTGGGCGCGTTCGGGTACCGGCAGCAGGCGAACCGTGACTTCGACGATCACGCCCAGCAAACCCTCGGACCCGGTCATCAGGGCGAGCAGGTCGTAGCCGGGTGAATCCAGTGCCGACGAGCCTATGGTCAGGCGTTCGCCGTCAATGGTGACGACTTCGAGCCGGGCGATGTTGTGGGTGGTGAGGCCGTATTTCAGGCAGTGAACCCCGCCGGCGTTTTCCGCGACATTGCCGCCGATGGAGCAGGCGATCTGCGAGGAGGGGTCGGGCGCGTAATAGAGGCCGAGGTCGGCGACCGCCTGTGAGATCGCCAGGTTGCGCACGCCGGGTTGTACCCGCGCGAGGCGGTTGGCCGTGTCGATTTCGAGGATCCGGTTGAACCTGGCCAGACTCAACAGTACACCGTTGTCCAGCGGCAGGGCGCCGCCCGACAGGCCGGTGCCCGCGCCGCGCGCCACTACCGCCACGCCCTGTGTGCTGCAATAGCGCAGTATGAACTGCACCTGTTCGACCGTTTCAGGTAACAGTACAAGCCACGGTTTGACCCGGTAGGCCGACAGCCCGTCACACTCGTAGGGGAGTAACTCGTCGTCGTCGTCGAGGATGCAGTGATCCGGCAGCTCTGCCAGGCCGGCGATAAAAGTGCCGCGGTCAATCACGTCGGGGTTTGCGCTCATCAGGTGATGACGGTCGGAGCCTGTCTGCCGGTGTGGTGCTTGATCCGGGCCACTTCCTCGGCAATACGGATAAGCTCGGACAGGGCGTCCTGGGCATCCAGACCCTGCTTGTCGGGGTTGGCTTCATAGCGTTCGAGGTAGACGCGCAGGGTCGCGCCCTCGGTGCCGGTACCCGACAGGCGGAACACGATGCGTGAGCCGTCGGTGAACCCGATGCGTATGCCCTGGTGTTCGCTGATCGAACCGTCGACCGGATCGGTATAGGCGAAATCATCGCTGAACGCCACTTCGTAGTCCGCATAGCGTTTGCCGGCAAGGCTGCCGTTCAGCTTGCGCAACTCGTCAACCAGCTGGCCGGCGCGATCGGCATCCACAGCTTCGTAGTCGTGGCGCGAATAATAGTTGCGGCCGTAGGTGCGCCAGTGGCTGGTGACGATGTCCTGCACCGGCTCGCGGCGGACCGCCAGCAGGTTCAGCCAGAACAGTACGGCCCACAAGCCGTCCTTTTCGCGCACATGGTTGGATCCGGTGCCAAAACTTTCCTCTCCGCAAAGCGTGGCTTTACCGGCGTCAAGCAGGTTGCCGAAAAACTTCCAGCCGGTCGGCGTCTCGTACAGTTCGATGCCGAGCCTGCTGGCAACGCGGTCGGCGGCCTGCGAGGTGGGCATGGAGCGGGCGATGCCGGCGAGGCCCAGGCGATAACCGGGTGTCAGGTGTGCATTGGCGGCCAGCACCGCGAGGCTGTCGCTGGGGGTGACGAAGCACTTGCGACCGAGAATCATATTGCGGTCGCCGTCTC
This sequence comes from Thiogranum sp., assembly GCA_050116915.1. Taxonomy (GTDB): domain Bacteria; phylum Pseudomonadota; class Gammaproteobacteria; order DSM-19610; family DSM-19610; genus Thiogranum. The sequence goes on from JASFNS010000016.1 coordinate 6,110, forward strand.
CGTCCGAGGCGGCGCCGAAATCCGGCGCGTTGGCACCGAACATCACCTCGACCAGCTCCCTGGCGTATACCAGGTTGGGATCGGGGTGGCCACCACCGAAGTCCTCTTTTGGCTCGGCGTTCATCAGCGTGTCGGGGGTGACGCCAAGCCGGGTTTCGAAGATCTCGGCGGCATAGGGACCGGTTATGGCGTGCATGCCGTCGAAGCGCATGCGGAACATGCCGGAGTTGATCAGCGCGTGAATCCGGTCGAAGTCGAACAGCGACTGCATGAGGTCGGCGTAGTCGGCTACCGGATCGATGACTTCGACCTGCATATTGTCAAGCTGCAGGGTGCCGATGCTGTCAAGGTCGAGATCGGGTGCATCGAGTGTCAGGTAACGCGAAATCTTTTTGCTCTCGGCATAGATGGCCTCGGTGATTTTCTCCGGTGCGGGGCCGCCGTTGCCGATATTGTATTTGATGCCGAAGTCGCCGTGTTCGCCGGCCGGGTTATGGCTGGCCGAAAGTACGATGCCGCCGAACGCCGCATATTTGCGGATCACGCAGGATGCTGCCGGTGTGGATAACAGGCCGCCGCGACCCACCATGACTTTGCCGAAGCCGTTGGCGGCCGCCATGCGCAGTATGACCTGCACGGCGTGACGATTGTAGTAGCGGCCATCGCCACCGACTACCAGGGTCGCTCCCTGTAAACCTTCGAGGCTGTTGAAGATCGACTGAACAAAATTTTCCAGGTAGTTGGCCTGTTGAAAAACGCTGACTCGCTTGCGTAATCCCGAGGTTCCCGGTTTCTGGTCCGGGTAGGGTTGTGTACTGACTTCCAGTGTGGCCACGAAAAATTCCGCCTTCTTTCTTATAAATTACAGTTTGTCAAGCGTTAAGCTTGTTTGCCAGTAGCCGATAGCATGGCTGAACTGACAAAGCTGATGGTTTGAACGAAACTTCATTTTACTATGATAAGATCGGTCTATGCGCTATTCGGGCAAATACAAAGTTCATCCAGGCGTACGTGCACGCGACCTGCCTGCGCTGATGGAACTCTATGAGCTGAACTATATTCAGCTGCGTCAGCTGGTGCCCGATTTAAACGCAATTCAGGACCACAGTATCTCCCGGTTGCATGGGGCACTGAACCTCTATCTCACGGTTTGTGAGCGCAGCAAGTACACCACAACATTTCACCTGAGTTATCAGTTTAACGACAAAGACGGCGATTTTCCCGCTCCGGATCTGGTGGTGCGCATGTATCACGACGCCCAGGTCGCCGAAGTGATTTCCCGCGGCCGCCGGCGTGGCCGGCGCGAAGCCGAATACGACCGTTTCCAGCACCGCTACGACATAAATACCAAGTGGCAGGTCAATCGTTTTCTGCACAAATGGCTGGGTTATTGCCTGCACCAGGGACACGCTTTCTCGCCCGCCCGCGAACAGCTGGCCGAAGTTCTGCGATCAATAGAGGACGAACAGGCGCTGAGCCTGGAATCCTGATCGCCCGCCCGCGGCGAATACTTGACTATAATACTATGTTAATTTACTGTGAGGAAGCGATTATCCATCGCTGACGCACAGGATATCCAGATGAGGCTCTCCACCAAAGGCCGTTATGCCGTCACCGCGATGATGGATCTCGCCATTCACGCGCCCAATGGGCCGGTGACCCTGGCGGACATTTCCCGCTGTCAGGGTATTTCACTCTCTTATCTCGAACAGTTGTTCGCGCGCTTGCGCCGCGAAAATCTGGTGCGTGGCGTGCGCGGTCCCGGGGGCGGTTATCAGCTCGCCCGCCCCGCGGCCGATATCACGGTTGCGGCTATCATCGCCGCCGTGGATGAAAAGGTCGACGCCACCTGCGGCGGTGAAGTGGATTGCGGCGAGGAATCCACCTGCCTCACCCACGACCTGTGGTGCGGGCTGTCGAAGCGCATTTACGAGTTCCTCGACGGCATCTCGCTGGAGGAGTTTCTCAACCGGCCCTCGGTACAGGAAGTGATCCGCAGCCAGGACATGACCTACAAACGTTCCGGCATCAATACCGTAACCATCACCTGAGCAAAGCCTGGATTTGTGAAGCGCGTCAACATCGCGGAGTGAGCGCTTCACAGAAATCTTGATCCCCGGACTGCATACTGCCAGCGTCAAATAGCGTTGTGTTTAACGGATCAGGAGCTCGAAGATGGTAAATTATCTATTAATCGGACTGGCAGCACTGGCCGTGGTCAACGGCCCGTCGCTGGAATCAATGGCCGCATCAGGTGCGAGCATGGACTACGTCGTGGCTGTTGTCGTTGCCTTGATGCTCAAGCCCTGGTTGCAGGGTCATCTTGAATAGGCGATAGTTCCGGCGGCAACCGCATCAGCTGTGTTTTGACCACACCAGCGTGCGGTTGTTAGCCGGCATCCCGTAGTCTTCCTTCAGTTTCATCCCCGCCATTCCGGCCAGCTCCTGCAGTGCCTCGAAATCCCTTATGCCGCTGTGCGGATCGCGCGCCTTCAACCAGGCATCGAAGCGGGCATTGCTTTCACTGGTATATGCGCCCGCGTAGTTGAACGGGCCGTACAGGCAGAATACGCCACCCGCTTGCAACACCCGTCCGATACCCGCAAACAGGCATTGCACCGATTTCCAGTCCATGATGTGCGCGGTGTTGGCGCTGAACACAGCGTCGTAGCTCGCCCGCGGCCAGCTGTCGCGGCATACGTCGAGTGCCAGCGGTGGCAGGATATTGCCGCAACCCTGCTCGGCCAGCCAGGCATGTATACCGGCGTGCATGTCCGCCATGTCGCTGGTCTGCCACAACAGTTCCGGGAACTCGGGTGCGAAGTAAACCGCATGCTGACCGGTTCCGCTGCCGATCTCCAGCAGACGTTCGCGGCCGGCAAGCTCGATGCGCAGGACTTCGAGAATGGGTGCGCGGTTCTGTTCGCAGGATTCAGAGTAGGGTTTCATATCAGGCGCACGGACAACGTTGTTGCAGGATGGTGCTGATTTCCGCGTCTGTCAATACGATCGGGTTGGTCTTCATGCTACTGCCGCGCGAGTGCGCGACGATATGCGCAAAGTCGCTCGCGCGGACGCCATAGTGGTCGAGTGTCGGCAGGTCCAGTCGCTGCGTCCAGTCGTCGAGCAGAGCGGTGAGCGCCTCCCAGGCCTGTTCGCGGCCCCCGAACTCGCGCCGGCACAGCAGTTCGGCGACCCGGGCATACCTGTCCAGCGCAGGGTTGTCGGTTTCGCGCGCCAGCATGGCGTCGATATTCATCCGCGTGGCGGCGCCGACCAGGGTACCGCACACCACGCCATGCGGAATGGGGAAAAACGCCCCCAGGGGCGACGCCAGGCCGTGCACCGAACCGAGCCCGGTCTGCGCCAGACAGACACCGGAGAGCAGCGCCGCATAGGCCATGCCGCTGCGTGCCTGGTCCTGGTCACCGCGGTGTTCATACCAGGGTAACAGGCTGTCGCGCGCCGCCTGCATGCCGCTCCAGGCGAGCGCATCGGTGACGGGATTGGAACGGATGGAGACATAGGACTCGAGCAGCTGTGTCAACGCGTCCATGCCATCGGCGGCGATCAGCCCGGGAGGGCAGGTCGCCAGCAGGTCCGGGTCGACCAGCGCGTATTGCGGGACCAGTTGTTCGGCACGGAAGGATTTCTTGAAACCTGCGGTGCCGGCGACGCTCAGCACTGCATTCTTGGTGGCTTCGCTGCCGGTGCCGGCCGTCGTCGGCACGGCGATAAAGGGGACTGCCGGTCCGCGGTAGGGCAGTTCCGGTCCGACGCCCTCGAGGTAGTCCATGACCGAGTCGGTCACGCGCAGCAGGCCTGCAATCGCCTTGGCGGCGTCCAGGACGCTGCCGCCACCGATCCCGATGACCACGTCGATGTTGCGACCCCGGTAGGTGTGCGCCATGTCATCGACCGTTTGCGGCGAAGGTTCGCCGCTGATCGATTCCCCTTGCCAGGCGATGCCCGCGGCGTGCAGCCCGCTTTCGAGCGCCGGCCAGGCCGGCGAGCCGCGCAGTGACGCGGCGCCGGTAATCAACAATGCGTTCTTGCCGTAACGCCCCGCGAGTGCCGGCAACCTGGCGAGTGCCCCCGCGCCGAATTCAATGCGCGGCAGGCGGGAAATGGAAAAACCGTCCGCCATATCAATCGAGGACCGGGTACAGCCCTTTCATGGGAATGCCCTGGCGGGGCTCGGCCATCCAGCCGGCGACAGTATCACGCCAGTTCTGGTAGTGGGCTGTCTGTTTGTGGGCGGCAGCGTCTTCGGGACTGTGGTAGGCCTCGTAGAACAGGAAGCGGTTCGGATCTTCCGGGGACTGCAGTATATCGAAGCGCAGGTTGCCGGGTTCCCGTACGGAAGCCTCGTGGTTGACGCGCGATGCGTCGATGAAGGCGTCCCGGAACTCGGGAATGACGTGTACATGGACCAGGGTGACGTGCATGCGACTCTCCTGTGAATGGTGCAACGGCGCGGCGCCGGATCGGGTTGCGGGACTTAACCTCCGCTCTGATCTGCCGAAAGCCTACTGATAGAACTATAACTTGCCAAGGGAAAATATGGACACAGGGTCGAGCGCCGAAAGCAGGCAAGGAGACCAAGACCAGCAGGACGTGAGCCGGCGCGACCCCGGGGGGCTGGCTGCCTGGGTGCTGAAGCTCGGTGACTCGGGCATGCCGGTGTTTGCGCACACCGCGCGCGATATCGCACGGGTATCCGACAGCCGCCAGAGCAGTGCCTCGGAGCTGTCGCGGGTGGTGCTGCAGGATGCGGCCATGACTGCCAAGTTGCTGCGCGTTGCCAACAGTCCCGTGTTCAACCCCATGGGCAAGACAATCAGCACCGTCAGCCGCGCCGTCGTGGTGTTGGGGTTTCAGGAAGTGCGCAGTATCTGCCTGTCGATCGCGGTGGTCGAGTCGATGCTCAAGGGCAGGCAGAAGCAGCGTGTCATCGAGGAAATGGCTCGTTCCTTCCATGCCGCTGTTCAGGCGCGCGCCTTTGCCAAAAAGCGCAAGGACAGTTCACCCGAAGAGGTCTTTATCGCCACGCTGCTCTGCCACCTTGGCGACATGGCGTTCTGGGCGTTTGCCGGCGAGTCGGCCGAAGAGATGGACCGGGCCCTGGAAGCGCGGCCGGGAGAACCGCCCGAGCGGGTACAACAGGATGTGCTGGGTTTCACCTTGCGCGATCTTACCCTCGGGTTGAGCAAGGAGTGGAAACTCGGTGCGCTCCTGGATCAGTCTTTGGAGGGAGAGACCGGCAAGAACCCGCGTGCCGGCAACGTGGTGCTCGGTTATGAACTTGCCGCCGCCGCGGAAAAGGGCTGGCACACACCGGAAGTGAAACAGCTGCTGGAACGCATCGCCGAAAATCTTTACCTGCCGCTGGAGGAAGTCAGCGCACTGGTCAAGGCCAACGCCGAAAAGGCCGCGGATACCGCGAGTTTTTACGGCGCGGGCAGCGCCGGCGAGCTGATACCGGTACCGGGCACCAGGCATGAACGCCGGGAGGAGCCGCTCGAGGAGGCGCAGACGCCGGCGTTTCTCGACCCGGATCCCATGCTGCAGCTGACCATTCTGCGCGAGCTGTCAACGCTCATGGAAAGCAAGCCCAATATCAACAACGTCCTGGAAATGGTGCTCGAGGGTATGTATCGCGGTATCGGTATGGACCGCACGCTGTTTGCACTGCGTTCCCCGGATCACCGTTTCCTCATGGGGCGCTATGCGCTTGGCATGGAAAACGAGACGCTGCGCCGGGTATTCCAGTTTGAGACGGCCGCAGGAAAGGCCGACCTGTTTGGCCAGGTCATCGACAGCAGGCGGGCGCTGTGGTTGAACGGGGAAGGCGATAACGGACTGGACCGGGTGTTGACAACCCAGGTGCTGCAGGTAACCCGGGGGGCCGACTTTTTCGCTGCCCCCATCGAAATACGCCGCAAGGTGATCGGCGTTTACTACGCCGATCGCCAGCCCAGCGGGCGCGCTCTCGACGAAGAGAGTTTCACCAGCTTCAAGCATTTCGCTCACCAGGGTAATCTTGCGCTGGCCTACCTGAGCGGGGGCTGAGGGTCAGCGGCGCGGTATTTCCAGCCAGCTCGTCCACTGATCGAATATTTCCGGATTCAGTGCCGCTGCCGCCGAACGCGGTGCCAGGCTGGGCGCAAACACGCTCTCCCCATCCAGGGTCGCTGAGCGGCCGCCGGCCTCGTGCAGAATCAGGCAACCCGCGGCATAGTCCCAGAGCTTCTGTTGGCCGTGCAGGTAAACGTGGCAGCGGCCCGCCGCCAGCCAGCACCAGTCCAGTGCCACTGCGCCAAAGCTGCGTTGCGACTTGTAAGGCGGCGCGGCCGCCAGTCGCGCGGCCAGGGCACGCGGCAGACGTTTCAAATCAATCAACGCGACGCCTTGCGCCAGGGGTGTATCCGGCGCGCACTTTTCCAGGCGCTGGTCGTTCAGCCAGGCCCCCTGTCCGCGGATTGCCGCGAAACACTCCTTGCGACTCGGGTCATAGACGACGGCCATCTCCGGCGCGTTATTTTTTACCAGTGCTACGGAAACCGCATAGTAGGGCATCCCGACGGCAAAGTTGCTGGTGCCGTCCAGGGGGTCGATACACCACACACCCGAGGATGACCTTTGCAGTGCCGCCTGTTGTTCGGCCTCGTTCATCTCTTCACCGAGCACGGCGAAATCCGGCCAATGCGCCTGCAAGGCTGTGGCGAGTTGCCGTTGCATCACCAGGTCGGCCTCGGTCACCAGGCTGCCGTCGGCCTTGTGTTGCCCGCCGCCGCAATGGAAGCGCGGCGGAAGTTCCCGGTTGGCGATTTCGATGATCAGGCTGGAAAGCTGTTGTAGGGGTTG
>JASFNS010000017.1:0-12292 GCA_050116915.1 Thiogranum sp.
CTACTGGGAAAGGACTCACTTGTCCGATAGACTCGTCGGACAGCACAGGGTATTTTTTCCAAAGTACGGGGCTCATGGGAAAAAGTTCATATTCATCCGGTCGCGCGATCGACAGTTTCGACATAAAGCCGGGGCGCATTCTGGCGCGCAAGTATGAGGTAATAGAACCGATCGGCGGCGGCTGGGAGGGCGAGGTCTACCTGGTCAAGGAACATCCCACGGATATCGAAAGGGCAGTCAAGCTGTTTTATCCACAGCGCAACCCCAGGGACGCCACCGCGAATTTCAATGCACGCAAACTCCACAAGCTGCGCCACTGCCCTATCGCCATCCAGTACCACACCAGGGAGACCATCACCTACCGCGGCATGCCGATCACGCTGCTGGTCTCCGAGTTTGTCGAGGGCGAGCTGCTCTCCAGTTTCCTCAAGCGCCAGCCCGGCAGGCGCCTGACACCGTTCCAGGGACTGCATCTGCTGCACGCGCTCACCCTCGGCATCGAGTGCATCCACCAGATGAAGGAATACCACGGCGACCTGCACACCGAAAACATCATGATCCGCCGCTATGGCCTGGGGTTCGACCTCAAACTGCTGGACTTCTATCACTGGGGACCGCCCCGCCCGGACAACATCCACGAAGACGTCATCGACCTGGTGCGAATCCTGTATGAGGCGGTCGGCGGGCAGAAGCATTACAAACACCAGCCACCGGAAATCAAGGCCATCTGTCGCGGGCTGAAACGGTCGCTGATCCTCAAGCAGTTCCGAACCGCAGGTCAGCTGCGGCAATACCTGGAAACGCTGACGTGGCAATAACACCGGGCGACCCGAAACTCTACCTGGGTGCAGATTGCGAGGGCATCGAGACGTTCGCTGTCGCCGGCGGCACGGCGTGCGTCTACACCCACCGCGCACCCGGCAAGGAAACGGACAACGAGGACTCGCTGGGCCTGGTAGCCTGTAACGAAACCGCAGGTGTACTGGTAGTTGCCGACGGGCTGGGCGGCTTGCCCTCCGGCGAGCAGGCCTCGTCGACGGCGGTTCGCCAGGTCAGCAACACGGTGAAAATGCACTGCGGCGAACAACCGATGCTCCGCGATGCGATTCTGGACGCCATCGAGCAGGCCAATCACATGATCATGGCGCAGGGCGTCGGCTCGGGCACGACCTTTGCGGCAGTGGAAATCGACAACCATGCGGTGCGTCCCTACCACATTGGCGATTCGGAAATCCTGGTGACCGGCCAGCGCGGCAAGATAAAGTACCAGACCATTTCGCACTCGCCGGTCGGTTACGCCGTGGAAGCCGGGCTGCTGGAAGCCGACGACGCCATCTACCACGAGGAACGCCACCTGGTTTCCAATATTATCGGCGCGGCGGATATGCGCGTGGAAATCGGACCAAAGATCGTGCTCGCCCCGCGCGATACCCTGGTTATCGCCAGCGACGGCCTGTTCGATAACATGCCGATTGACGAGATCGTCAACATCATCCGCACCGGGCCCCTCGCCCGCGCGGCGCAAAACCTCCTGGAAATCTGCCACGCCCGCATGATGCAGTCTTCCGATGTCCGGCCACACAAGCCCGACGACCTGACGTTTGTACTGTTTCGCCCGGGCCGGCAGCCGGCTTAGCGGATGGAAGCCACCAGGTAGCCGAGCACTTCGGACGAGGGCCTGATGTTGTCCAGGCATTCGGGCATATACACGGGTTTCTCCAGAATACCGCGCGCCATCAGCTCGTTGATCAACGGCAGATTGGCAAAACCGGTCTTGCCGATGAACAGCCCCGTTATGTCCTCCTCCTGATAGATGCCCAGGGCGTTGTGCAGCCCCCGCAGGTACAGGTAGTCCTTGGTGAAGCCGCCGCCGCGGTGCACGCGGGTGGCCAGCCGGAAAGCGCTGTTGCGATCCAGGCGGTATTCTTCGGTGAGCATGTAGAAGGTCTGACGGAAATCCCCGGTGCGGATCATCTGGTCCACCGCAATGACCCGCAGCGCCAGTTCTTTCAGACGTCCCAGCGTCATGTTGCCCGAGAGATACTCACACAGGATCGCCAGCCCTTCCTGGGCAACGGTGTTGCTGGGCAAACCCAGCGAGAACACCTTCAGCGGCTGCCTGAGGGCGTTGAGGGTGGTAACCATGTGCACACCGAGCTCGTGATGCGCCAGTGCCTGCAGCTCGGTCCTGCTGACCCTCGCATCCCGGCGGATGAGCAGCGTACGGCGGGCGTTGTTGACCATGGCCGCCGCGACCAGCCGGCTGGATGTCTCGATCTTGCAATCCAGCTTCCACTGGCGGGCTATATCCTGAAAATAGACCACCATCTCATCGGGCCGGATGTCCTGCGCCTCGTCCTCCTCGGCGAGGGGCGAGGCATACAGCAGGAAGCGCGCATTCGCCAGATCCTTTTCGCTGGGTTCGCCGTAGTACCGCAGTGAGTTATATATAAACTGCTCGCTGCCGATGCTGACCAGCATATCGATCTTGTCGGCAAAGGTGTTAACCACCTGGCGGTACATCTGCTGGATACCGACATCGCGTATATCGTCCACCGGCAGGCGGTAGAGTTTCTCCCTGAACTGATAGGGGTCGATATTTAACTGGCGGTAGGTGAACGCCGGCCGGTAGTTGCCGTTTTGGGCAAAGAAGTGCTTTTTCTCATGCGGAATGTTGATCGGATTGATGTACTGCAGCGTCTCTACACCCTTGGCCAGTCTGTACAGCTGGCTGTCTACCTCGACAATCGCCGGTTCCAGTGTTGTGGAGAGCATGTCCTGGTGGCGCGCGCGCGTCTTGCGCGTATGCCGACGGGCAAAGAACGCCGCGGTCTCCGCGATGGCGCGCTTGGTGCCGTCCTTCATTTCATCCAGCACCAGCGGGAACAGCTCCCCGCTCATCTCGTCCATAAAGACTTTCTTGACCTCGGTCGGCAACACCAGGGTGTTCTCGAACTTGCCGTTGATGTGCCCGATCAGGTAGCCGCGCCCGTAGAAAACTTCGTTGAGGGCGGCGACGACCCGGATATTGGGCAGTTGCATCTGGCCGAGCAGTTTCTGGAAACGCTTGACCACGCTGCCCCAGCGCTCCATGTCGATCTGTTCGGTGCCCAGGTTGAAGGTCGGGGCGCCACCAGCGAGACGCTGGTAATTGTAGGCGTGAACATCGAACACGATGCAGCCCTTGAACTTCTGCTGCAGCTTGCCGATCAGCGCGTCCAGAATCCGGTAAAAACACCTGTGCTTGTCGTGCGAGCGGGAGATCTGCGCGTCGGTGAGGCGCTTTTTCCAGACCTTTTTGCCCCAGGCCTTCTGATAGATACACTGCGACAGCGGGCGGTTGAGATCGTACTCGTAGCGCGAATCCTCGGCGACCAGCGTGACCGGCATGGAGCTGATCAGGTCGGCGGTATAGGGGTCCTCTTCGTAGCGGCGTTCCTTCGCCGACAGCTGGCAGCTGGATACGAGTTCGGTACGCAGACGGTGCCCCTGGTGAATAGCGGTACACAGGAACGGCACATACTCCTCGATTTTCAGGGTCAGCGAACCGTCATCGAGCCGACACTCGAAGGTCTTCTCCTGCTCGATCAGGGCGATTACGCCGGCTTCAGACAGCGTCAGCATCTTCTATGACCTTGCGGAACTGGTTTTTCCGCTGAATCACCAGCTCCTTGGCGTGCACCACATTCTCGACAAAATCGATGACTTTCTTCTGTAACTTGACGCGGTTCAGGCGATTGATACGCGCAATACCGCCGGGGCTCAGCACATTGACCTCGATCAGCTTGTTGTTGATGACATCCAGACCCGCGAAGTACAGGCCGTCGCGGACCAGTTTCGGGCCAATGTGCCGGCACAGCTCCTTTTCCTCGCGACTGAGCACGTGTTTCACGGCACTGCCACCGGCGTGTACATTGGAGCGAACGTCACCTTTGGAAGGCACCCGGCGCATCGCCCCGATGGGCTCACCGTTAAGCATCAGTATGCGCACATCCCCGTCTTCGGCCCCCTCGACGTACTCCTGTAGGATCACGTAGTTGCTGGTATTCTCGTCGCCGATATAGAAATCGAGCAGCGAGCGGAAACTCTGCCGGGCGGTTTTTTCGATCAATATGACGCCCTGGCCGCCGTAGGCATTGAGCGGCTTGAGAATCATTTTGTCTGATTCCGTCTCTTCCAGCACCTTGGCCAGGTATTCCTTGTTCTTGGAGACGTGGGTGACGGGGATATACTCGGCGGCCGGCCCGCTGAAACAGGCGGTGTAGAGTTTGTTGTTGGCGACACGCAGCCCGTCCAGGTCATTCATAATAAAGGTGTCGAGGCGCACCGAGTCGAGAAAATTGAGCGCGATATTGTCCAGCGGCGGGTTGGCCCGCATGATGATCGAGTCAAACCCGCCCAGCGGCAGTTTGCTGCGCTTGAACACGGCCTGACGGTAGAACGCGGGAACATTGTCGCTCATCTTCGCCACTTTGGTGAGTACGTTGCAGAAGGCACTGGCGACACCACCGCGGATAGTCAGGTTGTTCGGGGTGGTGACGGCAACGGTGTGACCCCGCGCGGCGGCCTCGTGAATCAGCCTGAGCGTGGAGTCGGTGTCCGGGCTGACACGCTCCCACGGATACATCAAGAAACAAATTTTCATCGCTAATCTCCAGGTTGCGTGAAGCCGGGCGCGTCCGGGTCAACCGCCCGGGCCGGGAAGAAGGTTACCAGGGCAACCGGGGGTCGGCCGGCGGCGATTGTCTGGGCAACCCGGGTCCGTCGCAACATTTTTTCGAACCCGCGCCTGCTTCAGGTCCCTCGGGCCGCTCACCGGGTGCCTGGCCGGGCGCGCGCAAGAGCAGGCAAGGCGCGGCCATGGCCGCGTGCTTCTCCGGTCGCCACCCCCACGTCCAATAATACTAATCGATCCGATCAGTATTTTTCGCTTTAGTTTGAGTACCAGAGTACCTATATGCTGATACACAGACCGCGTGTTACAGCATGACTGGTAAATAAACGTATGGCAAAGAAAGCACTGATAGAGACTGCGAGCAAATCGCCGCGACAGAAAGCGCCCGCGCCCGAGGCCGATGCGGACGACGACGCGTGGGAAACGGCCAGCGGGGACAGCGTGGAATTCGACGAGACCTGGCTGACGGTCGGGGCGAAAGAAAACGAGCGTTCCCGCATACAGCGCCAGATGAAAGCCCGCCGGGAACTGGAGCGCCGCAAGGACGAAAAACGCTTGCGCGAACTGGTCGAAGACTGGGCGTTTGACGAATGATCCGCCGGTGGCCCGCGCTCGCACGGCAGGCGGCGCTACCGGCCAGGATCGATCGGTGCACAACAGACGGCACGGCCGCCTAGCCCGCCGGCGAATCGGCCGCCGAAAAGTAAGACAGCGTTTTTTCTATGATGTCACGGTGCCCACCGTTCAAGGGATAAACCGCATAGGCGATACGCTCAATGACCGGGGCACCCTCGACCCGGAACAGCTGCTCCCCGTCCAACTGTTTCCTCACCATCGCCTCGGCAAGGTAAGCAGCCCCGCCACGCGCGAGTAGCAGCGCTTTGGCCATCCGCCCCAGCCCAACGCGCGCGCGCGGCGTTGTCATATCGGGAAAATGCCTGGCATGGGCGATAGCGAACGCCGTGCCCCAGTCAACCATGACATAGTTGCCCCGGACTGCCTGCGCGGCCGTCTGGCCCGGTTCCGAGGAGACCATGATCAGCGACACCGGTATGGTCTCGGCCACCATCAGTTCAGGCGTTTGCGGTGCATCGAACAGGAAACCCAGGTCTATGTTCCCCTGAAGAAGTTTACGCAGCAGCATCTCGGCCCCGTGCGCCTCGGCAATAAGGCCGACCTCGGGGCATTCTCCGTACACCCAGTGCACCCAGTCCTGTAGCGCGATATCCCACAAGCTGGGTACCGCACCCACGGAAAGCAGTTCGGGGCCGTTTTCGCCCATCGCCAGTTCCTGGCGGGCCTGGGTCCAGGCGGTGGTGATACTTTCGGCGTGGCGCAGCAGCTTCTGCCCCGCCGCGGTCAACTGGATGTTGTTGCGGTCGCGGGTGAACAGCGTCACGCCCAGGTCTTCCTCCAGCAGGCGGATGCGCGCGCTCACGGCCGATTGACTCAGGTGCAGATTGCCGGCCGCCTGGCCGAAGTGCCGGGTGCGATAGACTTCCAGAAAGGTTTTCAACAGCTGCGTGTCCAACGGGGCCGCTCCGCACAAATCGATCGAATTTGGTGATCATAACGATCACATTTTTTTACTTTACCCCAAGTGCCCGTCGCCCAAAATAGATATTTTGGGATGCCGGGCGCAGCTACAGTCGCTTGCCCACCCCGGCCCAACGCATACTGGAGTACACAATGAGAATGATAACCTTTGCGTACGCCGTCTGTCTGGCGATGCTGGGTTCTGCAGCGGCAGCCGACCCGGACAGGGAATCGGCCCAGCGCAACTGCCACGACGAAGCCGTGTCCACCGGGTTACAGCAGGAAAGCGACATCGCCGCCTACATCGAGCTGTGCATGCAGGCGTGGCAAACGCCGGCCGGCTATGGTGAAGCCACCCCTTCTGCCGAAGCCAGCCCCGAGCTGCAACAGGGCGACGCGGCGGAAACCACCGCCCAGTAGCAAACCCGCCGCGGCGCACCCCCATCCGCGTATTACATCAGGCCGGCGAGAGATTGCCGGCGCTGCTGCGGCGGCAGCGCGCCCATCTGCGCAGCCCGGGCATAGAAGGCGCGAAAGTCGTTGTGCTGTCCGGCGAGCAGCGCAAGAAACGCATCAACGTATTCGTTATACGCCGCCACCGAACCCAGCCGGGCATTGTTCAGCTCGCCCGCAAACCAGGCGTCGAAACCCGGATCGGCGCTGAAGTTCCGGCGCAGTTCCCTGTACTGCTGCCGCAGTCTGTCGAGCCGCTGCTGCTTGGCCAGGCGCATGTCGGCCGGAGGGATTTTCCGCGCATACAGCTGCTGGAGATCGCTGCGCGCCTGTGCAATCAATTGCACGACCTGCCCGCGGTCTTCCCAGCGACGCCGGTAGCGCTGCACCGCGGCCGGCCCGTCGTGCAGCTGCAGCCAGCGCTCGACGCCTGCCCGTTCCACCGCTGTGGCGAATGATTCGTTGAACGCGGTATCGCCTTCCACGTACAGCTGCTGGTGGGCGAGTTCATGGAAAATCAGGCCCGCAACCTGCGGCTCGGGCCAGTCGAGGACGGTGTTCAACAACGGGTCATCGAACCAGCCGAGCGTCGAATAAGCCGGTACAGCGGCGATGTATACGTCGTAGTTCTGCTGCCTCAGGTCCTTCGTATAGCGTTCCAGCATGGCCCGATCGAAATAACCCCGATAAGCCGCGCATCCCACCACCGGGTAACACCATGTCTTCAGCTCGGTGGAGAACGCCGGCGCCGCGTACAGCGCAAGCACGGCGTAGTCGCGGCCCAGGTCCGCGTATTGCGTGTAGCTGCCGGTCTCCGGGAGTCCGAGTTCGTCGATTGCGAAGGCGCGCATTTCCCGGACGTGTTCGAGCCGCTCGCGCAACGGGGCGTCGCGCCGCTCGTCGGCGATCAGCGCGTCGATGGCCTGGCGGCGCTGGGCGATGTCCATCTGCCCGCCCGCCGATTGCCGGTAATAACCGAGCTGCGCGCAACCGGAGGCAACCAGACCCATTACCGCGAGGCCCGCGAGGGCGAGCTTCGCGCGGCGCCGGCCGGGATCGACCGCGTTGCGTAAAGAGCGCTGTGAAAGCATCGTTGCAGTCTGCACCCGCGACCGCGGGCGGTCAATCGACCAGCAGGCGCATAGCCCGGTACAGCAGCAGGGCGTTCAGCAGGTGCCACGCGAAATGCGTACCCGCGGGAAACACCGCGCAGATCAGCGGGTCCACGGTGCGCAACAACAGCGAAATACTGAAAATGACCAGCATCCCGAACAGACGCGAAGCACCCGGCTTGCGCGTGGACCGGCAATAGACGGCCATCAGCAGCAGGGCCGCCCAGGTCGGCAGGTAGAACACAGAGCCGTTGAGCGCATCAGCGGGCAGGCTCGCCAGGGCGGCGCCATTGACCGCCTGAAAGAACGCAAAACCGGCCAGTACAGCGGGCCACGACCAGCGCACCGCACGCCGCAGAAAACCGAGCAGGAAAACCGCGATAAACAAGCCGATGGGAATCACATCGGTCCACTGCGACCAGTGGGTGGCCAGGGTATGCCAGAGAAAGCTGCCGATGCCGACCGCCGCTGACAGTATCGCCAGTAACCATACATCCCACTGTCGCGGGGCGTTGTGCCACAGCCGCCAGGCAATAAGCACCGCGGCGAGCACAAAAGCCACGTTACTGAGGGCATTGAGCGGCTCCGCCCACGGCCCCGCTGCGCTCCTTTCGCAGTATTCGCTAACCGCCAGTGCCGCCATACTCATAGGCCGCTATGCGCGAGCGCAAACACCGCTCGGGAGAAATGCGCTGCACCAGAAACAAAAACCCCCGCTGGTCGGCGGGGGTTCCGGTTTCGCACCATCGACTCACGATCAGGCGGCGAGCTTGTCCTTGATTGTCTGAACGACGACATCACTGGAGGTTGCGTTGACGCTCACCAGCTTGCCCTCGTTCGCATAGTAATCGACCAGCGGCGCGGTCTTCTGGTTGTATACGTCGAGACGGTTGGAAATCGCTTCCTCGGTCTCGTCGTCGCGCTGCACCACCGCGGCGCCGCAGGCGTCGCACACACCTTCAACCTTCGGCGGCTTGCTCTTGACGTTATAGATTGCGCCACAACCGGTGCAGGTACGGCGGGTGGTCAGGCGGTCGAGGATCACGTCGCGCGGCACGTCGAGATTGACCGCCATGTCCAGCTGGATGCCGAGCCTGTCGAGCAGCGCCTTGAGGGCTTCGGCCTGCGGAATGGTGCGCGGGAACCCGTCCAGGAGAAAACCTTTTTCACAGTCGGGCTCCTGCAGACGCTCTTCCATGATGCCCATGATCAGATCGTCGGGCACCAGGTCGCCGGCGTCCATGAATGCCTTGGCCTTCTTGCCGAGCTCGCTGCCGGCGGCAACCGCGCCACGCAGGATATCACCGGTGGATATCTGCACCGAGCCATCGACATCGGTCAGCATCTTGGCAACCGTACCCTTACCCGCGCCCGGCGCGCCTAAAAGAATCAATTTCACGAAACCTACTCCTCTGATCAGTAACAAAATCCTGTCCGACGTCCGTTCCCGGCCGCGGCAATCAAGGGGCGCTATTCTGCGGGACTCGAAACCAGCAATCAATTGCCTGTTCAAGCTCTTCAATATAAAGTAAATTTGCGTCGTTAAGGGCACCGCGGCCGGAGCCAGCCGAGCCATTGGTGATAGAATTCGCCATTCAGTCAAACAAGAAGAAAAACCTGCCAAGATGCAATTGTCCACCCGCAACAAACTGTTCTTAAGCCACTTTCTCGCGGTGGTCCTGGTCTCCGGGAGTATCGGTTCCTACTTCTACGCGTCGGCCATCGACAACCTCAAGCACAGTCTGCAGTCACGCCTGATGAACAGTGCAGCCATATTGAGCGAAGTCTTTTCCGCAGACGAGCTCACCGGTTTGAACACCAGCGCCGACACCCGGAAGCCGCAATACCAGGCACTGTTGGGTCGTATCCGCCGGCTCGCCGCCACCAACCCGGATATCGCCTTCGTCTACGTCATGCGCAAGGTCGGCGACCAGGTCGTTTTTGTCCTGGACTCCGACCCGCAACCTGCCCTGCCGGGCGAAGTCTACAAAGAGAATATCCCCGAGCTGCTGCAGGGATTCCAGCGACCCTCGGTGGATAGTGACATCACCACGGACAAGTGGGGCAGCTTCCTGTCAGGATACGCGCCGCTGCACGATGCCAATGGCGACTACCTGATCGGCATTGACATGTATGCCAACGAAGTCGCGCACAAGATGTACCAGCTGAAGCAGGCCGGGTTCATATCGCTGATCGTGTCCCTGTTCCTGGCCATCGTGTTCTCCGGCGCCCTTGCCAGAAACTTCAACCAGCGGATCGACAGGCTGGTACGGCGCTGCGGTGAAATCGCCCGCACGCAGCTCGAACCGAGCAACTCGCGGCGCACCGGCGACGAACTCGACCATCTTGCTCAGACCATCGAAGCCATGGCCGAACACCTGGAGCGCAGCCACGAACAAAACGAGCAGGCGCGCAAGGCGCTCGAAAAGCACAAGGACGAGCTCGAACAGCGGGTGCAGCAGCGCACCGGCGAGCTGCTGGAGGCCAACGATCAGCTGCGCGAGGAAATCAGGGAACGGGAACGCATCGAGGCGGTGCTGCAACAGACCGCGCGCACCGACTACCTGACACAACTGCCCAACCGCCGTGCCATGATCCAGATCCTGGACAAGGAAGCCGCGCGCTTCGAGCGCGCGAAACACCCCTTCTCGCTGGTCCTGCTTGATATCGACCATTTCAAGAGCATCAACGATTCGTTCGGCCACGACGGCGGCGACGAGATCCTGGTCAAAATCGCGGCGAGCATGCGCGGCTGGATGCGCGAGAAAGACGTGCTCTCGCGCTGGGGCGGCGAGGAATTCCTGATACTGCTGAGCGACACCGACGTCGAGCGGGCGACCGAGCAGGCAGAACGCCTGCGGACAGCTATCGAAGCGCAGGCATTCACCATCGGCCACGGCGAAACCCGCATAACCGCGAGCCTGGGGGTCGCCGGCTACACCAGCAACCAGGGCATCGACAGCTGCATCAAGGACGCTGACATCGCCTTGTATCGCGCCAAGTCCGGCGGCCGCAACTGCGTGGTTACCTACCGGGAACCCTGAGACCGCACCGCTGCCCCCCGAAAACCCGCTGTCGGCTTTCGGAAACGGCACGCACCCCGCCGGAGCGCGCGATGCGCTGGCCATTGAGCCCGGCCAAGCCTCGGCGTAAGGTTTAACGGTCAAGTCACCCATACCCGCTGACGAGGACAAGAGCGTGCTGTCGAACCGGTGGTTCAGATTTTTCTCGGTGATACTCGTACTGGTGCTGGTGTTCCTGACCGGCACGCCGTTTCTGATCAGGCACTACGCCGCGCAATGGCTCAGGGAGCACGGCGGCCAGCAGGTTCAGTTCCGTGACGTCGACTTCAACCCCTTCACCGCCACACTGCTGCTCAAGGGCCTCAACGTGGCGGTTGACCGGAAAACGACCTTGTCATTCGAAACCGCGGGCGCCGAGCTGGCCTGGCTGCCACTGCTGCGCAAACAGGTCGAGGTGCAAGCGGTGCACCTCGAGGGTTTCCACATTATCGTCGACAAGCGTCAAAAGGACCGCCTGCTGATCGGGGGTATTCAGCTGCCGGTCGACGACAGCGACGCCGAACAGGGCCAGGCGGCCGGGAACGCCTGGACTGCGGGTATCAAGAACGTGACGTTTAGCGATATCCACGTACACTACCTTGACAACAGGCTCGACCTCCAGCTCGATCTCGACCACCTTACGCTGGGCAGCCTGTATCAGTGGTCGGCGGAAAGCCCCACACAGCTTGATGCCAGCGGTTCGCTGAACAAGGCGCCTTTCCGGCTCAGTGGCGAACTCGCCCCCCTGGCCAAACGCCCGCATTACGCCGTCACGCTGGATCTGAAATCCCTGCCGCTTGACAGCTTTGCCACGCTACTGCAGGACCAGGTGCAGCGGCTTTCAGGACAACTCTCGTACGAGGGCACCCTGGCCTATCGGCAGGACAGCGACGGATACAGTATTCATCAGGAGGGCAGCACCCGCGTGCAGTTGCTCGATGCAGCGGTCAGGCGGCCGCCAATCAACGCGCACAACGACGACGCCAGGCTGGACAGCAAACTCTCTTTCTCCAGCGCGGCTGGCGAACCGACACTTCAACTGTCCTCGGATATCCGGTTGAGCGGTCTGAACGTGGTTGCCGGAGACAGCCGTCTGGAACTGCTGCGCAGCGCCCGGCTTGACCTGTCCGGCCTCGCCATGCAGGGCATGGACCGGCTGTCCATCCAGTCTGTTGCGGCGGAGAAACTGGTGATCGGCCGCCAGGCGGACGATACCGAACAGGACGCATCCATGGATGTCGACAGGTTCGAGGTGACATCGCTGGCACTGGCAGACAAGCTCCTCTCGGTCGACGAGGTGAACTACACAGGTGGACACAACCACCTGCGGCGTGACCCGGAAGGCAACTGGCGCATCATCGCCATCGTCAAGGCCATGAGCCGTCTGGCCGCGAAGCAGGAAGATGCTGAAGTCGCGCCCGCCCCGCGCGAAGGCACAGATAACACTGCTGAGG
>JASFNS010000018.1:0-12169 GCA_050116915.1 Thiogranum sp.
CCCCGGCCGGTCTTTGCCGACGGCGGCGATAACTAATTGATTGCTCATACCGCGGTTTGTCACCTGTTGGATTGGGAAATGGGGCGCAAAGCCTACCACTAATCCAGTTCGACGGCACGCAGCTGTGCGGCGGCGTCCTCCGGGCTGATGGTGCTGACGAACAGGCCCGAGCCCAGCTCGAAACCGGTCGGTATGCTGGTCCGGGGACAGATTTCGAGGTGCCAGTGGTAGCTGGCGGCGCTGTCGGCGTACGCCTTGCTGTGGGGCAGCGAGTGCAGGAAGAAATTATACTGGGCGCCGCCGATAACGGCGTCGAGGCGCGCCATGGCGCGTTTCAGGACCCGCGCCAGGTCGCGGCGCTGCTCGTCGCCGATGTCGATGAAATCGCTCTGGTGCTCCAGCGGCAGGATATGGATCTCCCACTCGTAGCGGCTGGCAAACGGCTTGATGGCGACAAAGTGCCTGCCGCGTTCGATGACGTACTGGCCGACGCTGATCTGGCGGCGCACCGAACCCGATTCGCGGTCGTAGATGGTGGCCTCGAAGGTGAGCGCCTCGTCGATCAGCGAGCAGAAAATGCACTGGCGGTGTTTCTCGTAGTACTGGCGACTGTGCAGCACCTCGTTGTAGACATTCTCCGGTACCACCGGCATGGCGATGACCTGGCTGTGGGTGTGCGGAATGCTGGCGCCCGCCGCCGGACCGAAGTTCTTGAACACCAGCACATACTGGATACGCTCGTCAGCGGCATAGAGGGCGCGGATGCGGTCGCGGTACATGCCGGTCAGGCAGAACAGGTGTTCTTCGGACATCTCCTGCAGGGCGATGCCGTGTTCCGGGTGATCGACAATCACTTCGTGGCGGCCGTAGCCGTCGATGGCCTGTTGCAGACCGAAAACCAGGTTGCTGGACGGGCTGTTGTCAGCGAGCACCGGGTAGAGGTTTTCCACCACGCGCACCTGCCAGTGCTCGTCGCCGGGGCAGCTGGCCACCGTCGGCGGGGTCATGTCCTCGTTGCCGGTACAGAAGGGACAGCGGTCAACGTGCTTGCGGGTGTCGCGCGGGGCCGGTGCCTCCTCTTTGCGCGGGCGCATGCCGCGGGCGGTGGACACCAGCACCGACTCGCTGGGCACGATGGGGTTGATACGGATTTCGCGGACGACGCTGCCGGCGTTACTCATGATCTGCACCTGACTGTTTGATCCCGGCGAAATTATCGCCCCGCGGCGGCAAAGGACAGACAGGACTATTAACGCAGGTATTAAGAGGTTTAATCATTGCCGAGGATACGCCGCCGCGGCCCCGGCCGGGGCGGGGGTCTGCTTGTCACCGGGGGGGCGGAACCGTACCATGCGCTATTGATTTGCGGATTCGGAGATTTTCATGTTTCACGGCAGTATGGTGGCGCTGGTCACGCCGATGCGTGAAGATGGGGCGGTCGACGAAGACAGCCTGGAGGCGCTCGTCGAGTTCCACATTGCCGAGGGCAGCGACGCTATCGTCGCCATCGGCACCACGGGTGAATCCGCCACCATCGACGAAACAGAGCACTGCCACCTGCTGCGACGTTTTGTGGAGATCGCCGCCGGGCGCATTCCCATTATCGCGGGCACCGGCGCCAATTCCACCTCAGAGGCCATCGCTCTCACCCGCTGCGGGATGCAGGCCGGCGCCGACGCCTGCCTGCTGGTGACACCTTACTATAACAAGCCCACCCAGGAGGGCCTGTACCAGCACTTCAAGACCATCGCCGAAGCCGTGCCCGTTCCGCAGATTCTGTACAACGTGCCGAGCCGCACGGCTTGCGACATGCTGCCGGAGACCGTGCAGCGGCTGGCATCGATTTCCAATATCGTGGGCATCAAGGAGGCCACCGGCGATCTGGAACGCGGCCGGCGGATTCTGGAAACTTGCGGGGATCAACTGGATCTATACAGTGGTGACGACGCCACAGCGATGGAACTGATCCTGCTTGGCGCCAAGGGCGACATATCGGTTACCGCCAACGTGGCCCCGCGCGCCATGCACGAGATGTGCAAGGCGGCGCTGGCGGGCGATCGCGAGCTCGCTGAATCGCTCGACCGGCCATTGCGCGCCCTGCACCGGGACCTGTTCGTTCAGTCCAACCCTATTCCGGTGAAGTGGGCGCTGCACGAAATGGGCATGATTCCGCCGGGCATGCGGCTGCCGCTGACGCCGCTGGAAGCGCCGTACCACGACCGGGTCCGCGAAGCCCTGAAACAGGCCGGTGTGCCCGCCAGGGTCGATGTCTGACATTAATCAAGAGTTAACTGGATTTCTTTATATGCTTCGAACCAAAGCGCTTGGCCGTCTCGGCCTCTGCCTGATTCTGTTACACGGGGTTGCGGCCTGCACCTGGCTGGACAAAACCTTTCCGGACAAGGCGAAGGAATACCAGCGCGCCAAGCCGGCCAAGCCGCTGGACGTGCCACCCGACCTGACAACCACCTCGACCACCGACGCGCTGGTGGTGCCTTCCGGTTCCACCACCTTGTCCGGTTATACCAGCGCCAAACAGTCGCTGGGAAGGCCGGGCGACAAGGTACTGCCCAAGCAGGATGACGTGCAGTTCGAGCATGACCAGGACCGCGCCTGGCTGGTGGTCCAGGGAAGCCCGGATGCCGTCTGGCCGGTAGCGCGCCAATTCTGGGTGGAGAACGGTTTCTTCATCGTCAACGAGAACCCGGAACTGGGAACGCTGCAGACCGACTGGGTGGAAAACCGCGCCGCGATTCCCAAGGGACCTATCCGCAGCCTGATCAGCCGCATTTACGAGCAGGCTTACAGTTCGGCCTATCGTGACCGTTATCGCATGCGCCTTGAACGCGGTAAGCAGCCTGGAACCACCGAGCTGTACATTACCCAGCAGGGCGTGGAGGAAATTGTCGTCGCCGGCGGGGAAGAGGGTACCACCAAGTGGGGACCGCGGCCGCCCGATCCGGGGCTGGAATCGCAAATGCTCAAACGCATGATGATCTTTCTCGGCGTGAAACCGGTCCGGGCCGAAGAACTGGTAACCAAGACGGCACCACGGCCCGCCCGCGCCGAGCTGGTTCAGCAGGGAAGCGGTCAGGCGACGCTGGTGATGCACGACGAGTTCGAGAAAGCCTGGCGCAACGTCGGTATCGTGCTGGACCGTGTCGGCTTTGTCGTCGAGGACCGTGACCGCCTGCAAGGGCTGTACTACGTGCGCTACAGCGATCCGCTGAAGAGCAATCAGGGCGGCTTTCTCTCCAAGTTCGCATTCTGGTCCGACAAGGAACAGAAGGCCGAGCACTATCAGATCAAGCTCAGCGATGACGGTGCGGACACCCGCGTGGTGGTCCTGGACAAGGACGGCAAACCGGAACAATCGGTGACGGCCGTGCATATCCTCAACGTGCTGTACGACGAACTCAAATAGCCCGCGCCCCGGTCTGCGCGCATGCGTTTTGCATCACTGGGTAGCGGCAGCAAGGGCAACGCCACGCTGGTGGAAGCCGGCGATACCCGCGTACTGGTCGATTGCGGATTCTCCTGTGCGGAGACGGAAAAGCGTCTCGCCAGGCTGTCGCTGCAGCCTGGCGACCTGGACGCCATCCTGGTCACCCACGAACACAGCGACCATATTGCCGGGGTCGCGCGCCTGTCGCGGCGCTACCAGCTCCCGGTATGGATGACCGCCGGCACGCGAGCCGCGCATAACGGCGGCGAGCTCGCCGAATACCACTGCATCAACAGCCACCGCGCCTTGCGTATCGGCGACCTCCAGGTGCAGCCGTTTCCCGTGCCGCACGATGCCCGCGAGCCCTGCCAGTTTGTGTTTTCCGACGGCCGGCGCCGACTGGGGCTGCTGACCGACGTCGGCAGCATCACCACTCACCTGCTGCAGGCGCTCGACCACCTCAATGCCCTCATTCTGGAGTGCAATCACGACCCCGGCATGCTCGCCGACGGCCCCTATCCACCCGCGCTCAAGCGCCGCGTGGGGGGGCCTTATGGCCATCTTAGTAACCAGCAAGCTGCTAATATTCTTGATAAAATCAACACAGACCGGTTGCAGCACCTGGTCGCCGCCCACATCAGCGAAAAGAACAACGACCCGCAGCTGGCGCTGGGTTGTCTCGCCGCGGTTGTCGGGGAAAGCAGCTTCGGCATTCTGGCCGCCGATCAGCCCGGCGGCATGCCCTGGCTGGGCGTCAGCTAGCCCCCCTTGTCCGGCCGCGGGCCGATCTTAAAGAACTCTCGTCGCCTGCCACTACAATCAGTACGCCACGATGGCAAGGCGGTTCACCGGTGCAGCCGGTTGCCACCCGAAGTATGACCGGACAAACAAAGGGAACTGAGCTGTGGGACGTTTAAGGATTCTTGCAAATCTTTCGGTGCGCCAGAAGGTCTGGGGCGGTTTCGGGATTCTGCTGGCGCTGATGCTGCTGTTATCTGCGGTGTCCTACCGCAGCCTATTTCAGGTCGAGGACAAACTCAGTCTGGTGGTGGAAAAACTGCAGCCCACCATGCTTGCTTCCCAGGACCTGTCGCAGGCGCTCACCCATGCCACGGCAGCCCTGGGGCTTTATTTGCTGGCCCAGGACGACGGTGCCAAGGTCGAATATCAGCAGGCGCTGGGGCGGATCGACACCGCACTTGCACAGCTCAAAGAGCGGCTGGAGGCCAATCACGATGAGGCGTCGAGCGATACGCTGAAATCACTTGAGGACCTGGTCGGCCGGTTCAAGAGCTATGAGCCGAAAATGGTCAAGCTCGTGGATGATCCCATGAGCAACGTCGCCGGGCTGAGCTTCGCCGCCGAGCGGATCAACCCCACCAGCCAGCAGATGCTGCAGCTGACCGGTGAAATGTTGATGAGCGAGTTCGAGGAAGACGCCAACCGCACGCGCCGCGAGCTGCTCAACCAGATTCACGAGCTGCGCTATAACTGGGCCAACGTCATGAACGGCGTGCGGGCCTATATCGCTTTCCGCGGTCAGCGCTCGCTGGACGAGATCAACCTGTACCTTAACGCTGTCAAGGAGACAGCCGACAAACTGGCGGCGCGCGAGGATGAGCTGACCTTCGAGCAGGTCGAAGGTCTCAAACAGTTCGTCAAGCTGAAGGACAAGTTCGAGGGCGAGATTGCCGAGTTGCGCAAGATCGAGGCGACCGGCAAATGGCGCACCGACATCCACCTGATTCGCACCGAAGTCCGCCCGCTGCTTGCCGACATCGACAGCGTGTTGCACGCATTGGTGGAAACCCAGCGCGAGCAGGCGGTTGATACCAGCAGCGCGCTGCTGTCCGACCTGCACAGCGACGCGGGTACCATGGGTGTGCTGCTGGCGGTCGGCCTGATCGTGGGCCTGCTGGTGGCGTGGCTCGCGGGCAACCAGATCGCCACACCGATCCTGCGGCTCAAGGAAATTCTCGAAGGCATGGCAAAGGGCGAGGGCGACCTGACCCAGCGCGTGCAGCTGGCCACAGGTGATGAACTGGGGCAGGCCTCGGGATACTTCAACCAGATGATGGCCGGCCTGCAGGAAATGGTGGTGGATATCGCCGACGTTTCCCAGCAGCTGGCGCAGGGCGCCGAACAGACCAGCGACCGCGTCGCCGCGGTGCGCGCCAACGTCGCCGAGGGTGCCGAACGCACCCGCGAAACCGCTGCAGCAACCGAGGAAATGTCGGCCACCAGCGCCGAGATAGCCAACAACGCCGAGACGGCCGCGGGCGAGGCGGTACAGGCACGCTCCCAGGCCGATGCCGGTAACGGTGCCATGCGGGTGATGGCGGAGAAGACCCGTACCATGGTGCAGCAGATCGGACAGCTGCAGCAGAATGTCGATGCCATCGAGGAGAAGGGACGCTCCATGCACCAGATGATCGGCGCCATTAACGAGATTGCCGAGCAGACCAACCTGTTGGCGCTTAACGCCGCCATCGAGGCGGCACGCGCAGGCGAGGCGGGCAGGGGCTTTGCGGTGGTTGCCGACGAGGTGCGCCAGCTGGCCTCGAAGACGCAGCAGTCCACGGCCCAGATTCGCAGCCTGCTGGAGAGCAACCAGCGTTCCAACCAGGAACTGGTCGGCTCGATGGCGCAGGTGGCGGACGCCAGCGGCTCCATGCTCAACACCGTCGGTGAAACCGAGCAGGTGATTCAGCACATGACCGCCAGCGTCAACCTCATGAACGACATGGTCGAGCAGATTTCCGAAGCCGCCCGCCAGCAGTCCGCAGCGAGCCACGAAATCGCCCAGCACGTCGAGTCCCTGTCGGGCAAGGGCAGCGAGAACGCCGAGTGGATGGACGCCTGCAGCCAGGACCTCGAATCCCTGACACAGACCGCGGCGCGACTCAACGCCGTGGTTGGTCGTTTCAAGATCTAGACGCGTCGTCCCGGCGCGCCACAGCCTGCGGGCCGAGCGGCTCGCAGGCTGTACCCCTCAGCAGCCATCCAGTATCATTGCGGGCTTTCCCAACGGGGCCTTGCGACAGTCGTGCCCCCGCCCAGTAGAGACTTTTGTCCATGCTGCAATTGCCCGGTGCGCCCGCTTTTTCCGCCTTCCGCCTCGACAAACTGCGCGCGCGCCTGCGACAGGCGGTCGGCGACGTCGCCGGGGTCGCTGCGCACTATGTTCACTTCGTTGAACTGGAGCAGACGCTCGACGAGCCGGCGCTTGCCACGCTGCGCCAGCTGCTGGGCGATGCCGAGCCGGTCGAAACCGGCGCCGGCTATCACTGCTGGGTGGTGCCGCGTATAGGCACGATTTCACCCTGGTCGAGCAAAGCCACTGATATCGCGCACAACTGTGGTCTGCTGAACGTGCGGCGCATCGAGCGCGGCATCCGTTTCGCCATCGAACTGGCGCCGGGTGCGCACCTCGACAGCGTCTCCCTGCAGGCGATCCACGCCCTGGTGCACGATCGCATGACCGAATCGGTGCTGGAAAATGCCGGCGACGCCCAGCGCCTGTTCAGCCAGGCCGAGCCGACGCCGCTGGTGAGTGTCGATATCCTGCATGGCGGGCGCGATGCCCTGGTGCGGGCCAATCGCGACATGGGCCTGGCGCTGTCCGATGACGAAGTCGATTACCTGGTCGAGAGCTTTAGCGGACTGGGACGCAATCCCACCGACGTCGAACTGATGATGTTCGCCCAGGCCAACTCCGAGCACTGCCGGCACAAGATTTTCAACGCCAACTGGATCATCGACGGCGAGGAGCAGGACACCACGCTGTTCAACATGATCCGCGCCAGCTACAAGGCCAGCCCCGACGGCATCCTGTCGGCCTACAAGGACAATGCCGCGGTGATCCGCGGGCACCGTGCCCAGCGCTTTTTCGCCGCTGGGCCTGGCGGCGAGTACGCCGGCCACGACGAAGAAGCCCACATCCAGATCAAGGTGGAGACGCACAACCACCCCACGGCGATATCACCGTTTCCCGGCGCGGCCACCGGTTCGGGCGGCGAAATCCGCGACGAGGGTGCCACCGGTCGCGGCGCCAGGCCCAAGGCGGGGCTGGCGGGTTTTTCCGTGTCCAACCTGCGCATCCCCGGCTTCGAGCAGCCCTGGGAGACCGACCACGGCAAGCCGCAACGCATCGTCTCGGCACTGGATATCATGATCGAGGGGCCGCTGGGCGCGGCGGCTTTCGGCAACGAGTTCGGCCGCCCGAATATCAGTGGTTACTTCCGCACCTATGAAGAACGCGTCCCCGGCCCCAACGGCGAAGAGGTACGCGGTTACCACAAGCCCATCATGATTGCCGGCGGCTACGGCAACATTCGCGCCGGGCATATCGAAAAGGGTGATATCCCCGCGGGCGCGCAGATCGTCGTGCTCGGCGGGCCCGCCATGCTGATCGGTCTGGGCGGCGGCGCGGCCTCCAGCATGTCCAGCGGCGCCAGTGCCGAGCACCTCGATTTCGCCTCGGTGCAGCGCGGCAACCCGGAGATGGAACGCCGTTGCCAGGAGGTGATCGACCGCTGCTGGGCCATGGGCGAGGACAACCCCATCCTGTCCATTCATGATGTCGGCGCCGGCGGCCTGTCCAACGCCGTGCCCGAGCTGGTCAACGACGCCGGTCGCGGCGGGCGCTTCGAGTTGCGCGCCGTGCCCAACGACGAACCCGGCATGTCGCCCATGCAGATCTGGTGCAACGAGTCGCAGGAGCGCTACGTGCTGGCCGTCAGCGCCGAGCGCATCGATGAATTCCAGGCGCTGTGCGAGCGCGAACGCTGCCCCTTCGAAGTGCTGGGCGAGGCGACCGAGGAAACCGACCTGGTGCTGGGCGACGGCTATTTCGACAACACACCCATCGATCTGCCCTTGTCGCTGTTGCTGGGCAAGCCGCCGAAAATGCTGCGCGATGTGCACCACAAGACCTTCGCCAAGCCCGAGCTGGACCTGCCGGACGACATCATCGAGATGGCCTACCGCGTGCTGCGCCTGCCGGCCGTGGCCAGCAAGCAGTTCCTGATCACCATCGGCGACCGCTCGGTGACCGGTCAGGTGACACGCGACCAGATGGTCGGCCCGTGGCAGGTGCCGGTTGCTGACGTTGCCGTCACCTGTTCCGACTACGACGGCTACCGGGGCGAGGCCATGGCGATGGGCGAACGCACGCCCGTGGCGCTGGTGGAGCCCGCGGCATCGGGCCGCATGGCGGTGGGCGAAGCCATCACCAACATCGCCGCGGCCAATATTGCCGAACTGTCCGATATCAGCCTGTCGGCCAACTGGATGGCGCCCGCGGGCCACCCCGGCGAGGACGCAGGCCTGTTCGACACCGTGAGAGCGGTGGGTGAGCAGTTATGCCCGCGGCTCGGCATCGCCATCCCCGTGGGCAAGGATTCTCTGTCGATGAAAACCGTGTGGCGCGAGCACGGTGAGGATCACTCGGTCACAGGCCCGCTGTCGCTGATTATCACGGCATTCGCCCCGGTCGCCGATGTGCGCCGTACGCTCACGCCGCAGCTGCGCAGCGACTGCGGCGATTCCGACCTGATCCTGGTCGACCTCGGCAAGGGCCACAACCGGCTCGCCGGTTCGGCGCTGGCCCAGGTCTACAAGCAGATCGGGCACCATCCGCCCGACCTCGACGACCCGGACGCGCTGAAGTCGTTCTTTGACAGCATCCAGGACCTCAACCAGGCCGGTTTGTTGCTTGCCTATCACGACCGCTCCGACGGCGGCCTGTTCGCCAGCCTGTGCGAAATGAGTTTTGCGGGTCACACCGGACTCGACATCCAGCTCGACGATCTCGGCGACGATCCGCGCGCGGCCCTGTTCAGCGAAGAACTGGGCGCGGTGCTGCAGGTGCGGCACTTCGACACCGACACCGTGCTGGAGACGCTGCGCGAAGCCGGCCTGGGCCGCCACAGCCATGTGCTGGGATGCCTGCGCGAAGACGACTGCGTGGTGATCCGGTATGCGGGCGAGGCGCTGCTGGACGAAACACGCATCGATCTGCAGCGTGCCTGGGCGGAAACCAGTTACCAGATGCAGGCGCTGCGCGACAATCCCGAGTGCGCCGCGCAGGAATTCAACGCCTTGTTCGACGGCAAGGATCCCGGCCTGCAGCCGAAGCTGGTGTTCGACCCCGACGACGATCCGGTTGCGCCGATGATCGGTAAGGGCGCGCGCGCGCGGATCGCCATCCTGCGCGAGCAGGGTGTCAACGGCCAGGTGGAAATGGCTGCCGCGTTTCACCGCGCCGGCTTCGCCTGCACGGATGTGCACATGAGTGACGTTATCGAAGGGCGCAGCGACCTGTCGGACTTTTCGGGCCTGGTGGCCTGCGGCGGCTTTTCCTACGGCGACGTGCTCGGTGCGGGCCAGGGGTGGGCCAAGTCAATACTCTTCAATGCGCGCGCCCGCGACGCCTTCGAAACCTTTTTTAGCCGGGGCGACAGCTGGGGTCTGGGCGTGTGCAACGGCTGCCAGATGATGTCGGGCCTGCGGGAAATCATCCCGGGCGCCGATCACTGGCCGCGCTTTGTGCGCAACAGCTCCGAGCAGTTCGAAGCGCGTTTCAGCCTGGTGGAAGTGCTGCCGTCGCCATCCATCCTGCTGCAGGGTATGGCGGGTTCACAGTTGCCCATCGCCGTGGCGCACGGTGAGGGACGCGCCGACTTTGCCACCGGGCAGGCCATGCAGGCGATCGTCGAGGGGCAGCAGGTGGCCCTGCGCTATGTTGACCACTACGGCCAGCCCACCGAGACCTATCCCCTCAACCCCAACGGATCACCCGGCGGCACCACCGGTCTCACCACCGCGGACGGTCGCTTCACCATCATGATGCCGCACCCCGAACGCGTGTTCCGCAGCGTGCAGAACTCCTGGCACCCGGACGAGTGGGGCGAGGATGGCCCGTGGATGCAGCTGTTCCGCAATGCGCGGCTGAATATCGGCTAGCGGTGCGGGGGCCCGGGCCGACCCACCGAATTGCGCAAACTCAAAACGGGCTTCAGTGATACTTTGGTGATATTTCGTTGCTATAAAAACCCGTAGGTTGGGCCGAGGGGCCCACGGGAAACCGCGGGACAGAGCATGTTAATCAAGCGCAAGACCGATCTCACCGAGCACGATGTCACTCCCTTCCAGCTGTACAAGGAACGCCGCCGCTTCATAAAGGCCGGCGTGGCCGCCACCGCGGCGCTGGGCTTTCCCTGGCTGGCGCAGGCCAGGCTGACACTGGGCAAGATCACCTCCGGCCCGTTCAGCACCGATGAGGAAAAAACCCCTTACAAGGACGTCACCACCTACAACAACTTCTACGAATTCGGCACCAGCAAGGCCGACCCCGCGATCAACTCCGGCAGACTCGTCACCGATCCCTGGTCGGTGGCGGTCGAGGGTGAATGCGACGAGCCCGGCACCGTCGCTATCGAGGACATCCTGAAGAACCATGCGCTGGAAGAGCGCATCTACCGCCTGCGCTGCGTCGAAGGCTGGTCGATGGTTATCCCCTGGGTGGGCTTCCCCCTGAGTGACTTCATCAAGCGCTTCCAGCCGAATTCGAAGGCGAAGTTCGTCGAGTTCGAAACGCTCTATGACAAGAAGCGGATGCCCGGCCAACGCCGCCGCGTGCTCGACTGGCCCTATGTGGAAGGTCTGCGCATGGATGAGGCCATGCACCCGCTGACGATACTTGCCGTCGGCCTGTATGGTGAAGTGCTGCCCAACCAGAACGGCGCGCCCATACGCCTGGTGGTGCCGTGGAAATACGGCTTCAAGAGCATCAAGTCGATTGTGAAAGTACGCTTCCGCGAAACCCGGCCACTCAGTTCCTGGGAAAAGGCCGCCCCCAGGGAATACGGCTTCTATTCCAACGTTAACCCGAACGTCGATCACCCGCGCTGGAGCCAGCGGCGCGAACGCCGTATCGGCGAGTTCGGCAAGCGCAAGACACTGATGTTCAACGGCTACGAAGACCAGGTAGCATCGCTGTACGAAGGCATGGACCTGAAGAAATACTTCTAGCTTCCGCTACGGTTATGCCCATACACATTATCAAGCCATTGCTGTTCGCGCTCTGCCTGTTGCCCACAGCGCTGCTGGGCTGGCAGTTCTACGCCGACGAGCTGGGCGCCAACCCCATCGAGGCCATCACCCGCGGCACCGGCGAATGGACCCTGCGCCTGTTGCTGATCACGCTGCTGATGACACCAATGAAACGCATCGCCGGCTGGTACTGGCCCATCCGGGTGCGCCGCATGCTGGGTCTGTTCGCCTTCTTCTACGCTTGCCTGCACCTGATGACCTACCTGTGGCTCGACCAGTTCTTCGACTGGCAGGAAATCTGGCTGGACATCCTCGACCGCCCCTTCATCACCGTGGGCATGCTGGCCTTTGTGCTGCTGGTGCCGCTGGCGCTTACCTCCAACCGCTATGCGGTAAAGAAGCTGGGGCGCAACTGGAAGCGCCTGCATCGCCTGGCTTACGCCATACCTGTGCTGGGCGTGCTGCACTTCTGGTGGCTGGTGAAGGCGGATATCCGCGAGCCGGCGATCTATGCGGTGTTGCTCGGCGCATTGCTGGGGGTGCGGTTGCCCGAGATCAGGCGGCGTGCCTCGGGAAAGGCGGCGCAACAGGCGGCTGGCTGAAACCGTTCACAGCAAAGACCTTTTCAAGAAGTTGCCATTTAAGAATAAAACGGCGACCCGAAAGCCG
>JASFNS010000019.1:0-12055 GCA_050116915.1 Thiogranum sp.
GCGGGCCGATCAACGTCCGCACCACGTGATCGTGGCGCAGTGTCCTGCCGCGATTTTCACCTGCCGTCACCGCGCTGCCCAGGCCGTTTTCGAACAGGGCCAGGTAGAGCGCCGATTGTCCGTGGTGCGCCCGGTCGCTCACCCGCACATCCACATCGAGGTTGATTTTGTCACCGTCGACCGGGCTGCCGCTGACGGTGATATGCGCGCCGGGTGGACTCGCGTTGAGCGCCTGCAGGCGCTCGACGAAACCGCCGGTGCCACGCAGGCTGTGTCCGTCGAGCAGCAGCTGGGGGGTGTACAGGCCGCTGCCGCCATGCGCGGCCATGGCCGACTGTCGGTCGTCGAACAGCGAATGGGCGTAGGGGTCGCGCCAGCCGATGTAATCCCAGTAAGTGACATGGAAAGCGAGCGGGATAACGTTGCCGGGATAGTAATCGGAGCGCACCAGGGTGCTGAGGAACTCGTCGGCCGGCGGACAACTGCTGCAGCCTTCCGAGGTATACAGCTCGAGCACGGCCACTTTTTCCTCACCGCTTTCCACGGCAAAAGCAGCCATATCGGCGAGCGCCTCGTCTACGGGTGAACACAGCAGGCACAGCGTCAGCAAAGCCGGGGTGGAACGGAAAGACATGCGACACGCCTCGAATCAACCAGTCATCTGACGTTGGATCGGCACAGCCCCCACAAGTTCCAGGCGCGGTCCCCGCAACCCCCGCCCGGGACGCCCGGCATCAGGCCGTGGTGAAGCGCCCGGGTGGCGGAACGTCCACGCTTTCACAGTCGACCGCGGTCACCCGCGCTGCCGGTGGGCCAACCCACAACCACTCCTTCAGCTGCGCTACCGACGCCTCGCTGCCACAGGCCAGCACCTCGACCGAACCATCGGGCAGATTTCTCGCATAGCCGCTGACACCCAGCCGGCTCGCCTCGCGTTGCGTGGAGACGCGGAAAAACACCCCTTGTACCCGACCGCTTACCCGGCATCGCACACAGACTGCCATTACCCTGCTCCAGAAAACTCAGCCTTCACCGCCCCTGTCGCCCGGCAGCAGCCGCGCGAGGTCTGCCACCAGGCTGGCGTCGCTATCGGTCGAGGTCGCCAGCAGGCGCGCCTGCCCGTGCGCGTCGAAAATAAACACCGCGCTGCTGTGCGAGACCTCGTACTGTCCGTCCGCACCCGGCTTGCCCAGACCGTAGCTGACCCGGTAACGCTTGGCCAGTTTGGCGAGTTGCGCCTGGCTGCCGCTCAGGCCGACCACCTGTGGCCCGAAAGCGTGTGCGTAGGCGCGCAGTACCGTGGGGGTGTCGCGGGCGGGGTCGACCGAGACGAACAGGATACGCACCCGCCCGGCACCCGCCTTGAGCTGGCGCAGCACGCCCGAAAGCCGCGCCAGCGTGGTCGGGCAGATATCCGGGCAATGCGTATAACCGAAATACAGCAGTGTCACATCGCCCGCGAAGTCCGCCTCGGTGCGCGGCTGGCCGTTGCCATCGTGCAGTTCGAATGCCAGCGGCGGCAGCAGCCCGCTGATGTCACGCAATGCCCACGGATGCGGGTTGTCGCTGCATCCGCCGAGCAGCGCCAGAACGGGCAGTAGCCGGAGTAAGGAACGCACCCTCACCTGGCGGTCGCTTCGCGCAACGCGAAAGGTACTGTCAGCCGCTCGCCATCGGCGAACTCCAGCGTGATGGACACGTCGTCACCCGCCTGCAAGGTACGCGTGCGGCCGAACAACATCAGGTGATAACCGCCCGGTGCGAACGCCAGCCGCCCGCCCGGCGCGATAGCGACCTGCTCCACCCTCATCATGCGCGCGACACCGCTCTGGTCGGCGCTCCGGTGCATCTCGATCTGGCTGAAAGCCGGGCTGTGGGCGCCCACCAGTGTCAGCGTCCGTTCGCCCGGGTTGGTCAGCACCAGGTATCCGGCCAGGGGAAGATCGCCGGGCAACACCCGGATCCACGCCTGCGAGGCAGCCGGCTCGACCGCCAGACTCTGCGCCTGCCAGAGCAGCATCGCGACGCCCGCCAGGGCGTACAGCAAACGTCTCACGATATCACCTCGCGATTGACCGGCAGCGGCTCCCGGGTGCGCTCGTGCATCCAGCGACGCAGCACGATCAGCATGGCGATAACACTCATCATGCTGGTCGGGATCCAGGTCACCAGCCCGGCAATCTGCTGGTCTACCAGCGGACTGATCGGCCAGGCCCGGCCACAGACGTTGTACACCGGGTAGAGCGACTCCCTGGCGAGCGCGATGTGGGCACCGATAATGATCTGGGGTGGCACAATCAGCGACAGAATAACGATACGTCCGCCAAAACCCAGACGGCCCACCGCGTGATCGGGACGCGGGTCGAGAATCAGCCACCAGAACAGCAGGCCGTCGAGCAACATGCTCCAGTTCATGATCTCGTAGCGCGTCGCGCTCAACATCGCACCGAAATGGATATCCGGGATCAGCCAGAAGTAAATCAGGCCGACGAACAACAGCGGTGCAACCAGCGGGTTCTGCAGGCCGAGGTACAGGCCCCGCAAAAGCGGGTTACGCCACAGCCGCGGCAGCAGTGAGGTGCGTATGCCCGCCGGCAGACCGGCGGGCAACATCCGCCACGGCGCCCCGAGTAACATAAGGAATGGACCCAGGTGGTGCAGCACCAGGTGCTGGACGCGGTGAATCCACAGCATATGTTGCGAAAGATAATCCACGTAGGTGTGCATTACGACGTAGACCAGAAGCAGGCCGACAAGAAAAGCGGCCAGCGGCGCATAACCCGGGGCCTCGGCGGTTTGGCGCAGGCGCAGCCAGCCGCGCACATAGACAGCGGCCAGCAACACGCAGAACAACACCACCGCCGGGTAGAAATCCCAGGGCAACAGGTAGGTCAATGCGGAGTTGTTCGGCTGCATGCGCTTACGGGTTCCCGGTTGCGTTCAACGCGCCGTGGAGAAAGGCTCCGCGTCGCTGCCGAGCGCCTGCCGCAGCGCCGCGAGGAAGGCGGCGTTCTCCTGCGGTGTCCCCACGGTCACGCGCAGACAATCCCGCAGTCGGCCGCCGGCGGGGCTGAGGTTCTTGATCAGCACGCCCTGTGCCCTGAGGGCGTCGAACACCGCATCCGCCCGACCGGCGGGCGTCCTGAACAGGATGAAATTCGCCTCGCTCGGACAGGGCTGAACACCGGCCAGGCCATCGAGCGCGGCGAACAGTTGCGCGCGGTCACGCCGAATCCATCCGGTCTGCTCGTCCAGCGTGGCCTTGTGCTGAAGTGCGAACAGCGCGCTCGCCTGGGTAAGCACGTTGATGTTGTAGGGCAGGCGCACCTTGTCGATTTCAGCAAGCCACGCTGCCGGGCCCGCCAGCAGGCCCAGGCGCAGGCCCGCGAGCCCCATCTTCGACACCGTACGCAACACCAGCAGGTTGGGGAACTCCCCCAGTCGCGGCATGAACGTGGCGTCGGTAAAGGGCGCATAGGCTTCATCCACCACCACCAGTCCCGGTGCGGCCCGGATCACCGCTTCAACGCCCTCGGCGCTGAACAGCGTGCCGGTCGGGTTATTCGGATAGGCGAGAAAAACAATGGCGGGCCGGTGCCGGTCGATCGCCGCCAGGGTGGTATCGACATCCAGCGAAAAATCATCGGCCAGCGGTACGCTGCAATACTGCATGCCGGCAAAGGCGGCGATCATGCGGTACATGACGAAGGTCGGATCAGGCGACAGAATAACCCGGTCCCTTTCCGCCACTGCCAACGCCAGCATCTGGATCAGTTCGTCCGAGCCGTTGCCGAGGATCACCTGCATACCCTCGGGCACCTGCATGCTGCGCCTGAGCTGGCCGGTCAGTGGGCCTGCGGCCGGGTCGGGGTAGCGGTTGAGTTCCACGGCGCGCAACCTGCCCAGCCATTCATCCACCAGTGCATCGGGCCAGCGGTAGGGGTTTTCCATGGCGTCCAGTTTGATCAGCTTGCCCGGATCCGGGACGTGATAGGCACTCAGCGCCCGAATCTCCGGGCGTATCCAGCCCTCGGGGGATTGGTCGCCGCGGTTCATTCCCGGCCGACCCGGAACTCCGCCGAGCGGGCGTGCGCAGTCAATCCTTCGCCACGCGCCAGCGTGGCTGCCGTCGCGCCAAGTTCGGCGGCAGCGGCCGGCGAGCAATAGATCAGACTGGAGCGCTTCTGGAAGTCGTACACGCCGAGCGGCGACGAAAAGCGCGCCGTGCGCGACGTCGGCAGTACGTGATTGGGTCCCGCGCAGTAGTCGCCCAGCGCTTCGGCGGTGTAGCGCCCCATGAAAATGGCGCCGGCGTGACGGATCTGCGCGGCCATGGCCTGTGGCTCTTCCACCGACAGCTCCAGATGTTCCGGCGCGATGTGGTTCGCCACCCTGACCGCCTCGTCCAGGTCCCGCACCTTGATCAACGCGCCGCGGCCCGCGAGCGATGCGCCGATGAGTTCACGCCGCTCCATGGTCGGCAGCTGTTTTTCAATGCTCGCGGCGACGCGTTCCAGAAACGGGGCGTCGGGGCAGACCAGTATCGCCTGTGCGTCTTCGTCGTGCTCGGCCTGGGAAAACAGGTCCATCGCGATCCAGTCCGGGTCCGTACGTCCGTCGCACACCACCAGGATTTCGGATGGACCGGCGATCATGTCGATGCCGACGTCGCCGAACACCATGCCCTTGGCGGTTGCTACATAGATGTTGCCGGGGCCGACGATCTTGTCCACGCGCGGCACCGTCTCGGTGCCGTAGGCCAGCGCCGCAACCGCCTGGGCGCCGCCGATGGCGAATACCCGGTCGACACCGGCGACCGCGGCGGCAGCCAGCACCAGGTCGTTGACGACACCGTCCGGGGTCGGCACCACCATCACCAGTTCGGATACGCCGGCGACCTTGGCGGGAATGGCGTTCATCAACACCGATGAGGGATAGGCTGCCTTGCCGCCGGGGACATACAGCCCGGCGCGGTCCAGCGGCGTAACCTGCTGGCCGAGCACGGTGCCGTCAGCCTCGGTGTAGGACCAGGACTGCATTTTCTGGTGTTCGGCATAGGCGCGTACGCGCGCCGCCGCCCGCTGCAGCGCTTCGTGTTGCTGCGCTGGAATCCCGTCCAGCGCCTGCTGCAGTTTTGGCTGGCCGATCTCCAACTCGGCAACGCTGGCAGCCTGCATGCGATCGAAACGATTGGTGTACTCCAGCAGCGCGGCATCGCCGCGTCCGCGGATGTCGGCGATGATCCCGCGCACTGTCTGTTCAACCTGCGCGTCGGAGGCCGGTTCCCAGGCCAGCAACGCGTCCAGCTGTGCGTAAAACCCGCTGTCGGCACTATCCAGGCGTTTGATCGCGACGCTCATGCGGCCTGTTCCTGCCGCCGGCGCACGGCTTCGGCGAGTTGCTCGATAAAGGTCTGCACGCGCGCGTGCTTGCGCTTCATGGATGCCTTGTTGACCACCAGCCGCGAGCTGATATCCGCGATCTTCTCCAGGGGCCTCAAGCCATTGGCCTTGAGCGTGTTGCCAGTATCGACCACGTCGACAATCAGGTCAGACAGGCCGACCAGCGGCGCCAGCTCCATGGAGCCGTACAGCTTGATGACCTCCACCTGCAGGCCCTGCGCGGCGAAATACGCCCTGGTGCTGTTGACGTACTTGGTGGCGATACGCAGGCGCTGCGCCTGTTCCGACCAGGGCTCGCGGCCGGCCACCATCAGCTTGCAGCGCGCGATACACAGGTCCAGCGGCTCGTAGAGACCGGCGCCGCCGTGTTCCATCAGCACGTCCTTGCCCGCCACACCCAGGTCCGCCGCGCCGTATTCAACATAGGTAGGCACGTCGGATGCACGGATAATGACCAGCTTCACGTCGTCATGATTGGTGTCCAGGATTAGCTTGCGGCTGGTTTCCGGATCGTCGACCGGCTCGATACCGGCGTGCGCCAGCAGCGGCAACGTCTCCTTGAAAATGCGGCCTTTGGACAGCGCGATCGTCAATTGCTCGGACATGACGGTTCCTGTGAGGAGAAACGGGTAGGCACCCGGTTACTGGATCTGTTTGCCCCACTCCTGCGGGGTAAAGGTGCGGAATGACAGCGCGTGCACCGCGCCCTGCATCAGGTCGCCCAGCGCCGCATACACCATCTGGTGCTGCTGCACCATGGACTTGCCCGCAAAGGCGTCGCTGACTATGGTGGCCTCGAAGTGGTCGCCGTCGCCCTGCACCATGACCTGGGCCGAAGGAATACCCGCTTCGATGATTTTTTTCAGTTCGTCTGCTTGCATGTTTCCGCCCGTGAGAAAATCCGGAAGGCGAATCATACTATAAACGGACTGTCCTCCTCTCCCCCCGGACCGCTACCGGCGACCGGCGCCTGGTCGCGGTGCAAAGGCAGCACCTGGTCCAGCCCGCTGACACGCGCCATCGCCAGCATCTGCGCGGGAATATTGAAAAACCGGACGCTTTGGCCGGTTTGCCGGGCCTCGCGCAGCCACTCCACCAGCAGCGCCAGGCCCGCGCTGTCGGAGCGTTGCACCTTGCTCAGATCGACCTCGAGTGCCGCCTGACCGGCGCGCATGGCGCGCCATTGCTCCCAGAGCACGGGCACCGAGGCGAAGCTCAGGTCGCCGGCAATTGCCAGCCGGCTGTTGCCGTCCATACTGATCGTTGCGTCCGCCATATTGCAGCTACTTCTTCTCGCCCTCGGCCGCCTTTTCAAAGAGGAATTTACTCACCAGTTTTTCCAGCACCAGCGCCGACTGGGTAAGCTCGATCTGGGAACCGTCTTTCAACACCTCTTCGCTGCCGCCCGGCTCCAGCGCCACGTACTGCTCGCCCAGCAGACCGGCGGTGTAGATAGCGGCGGCGGTATCTTCGGGAAAGCGGTTGTAGCGGTTCTCGACTTCCAGCGAAACCACCGCCTGGAAACGCTCGCTGTCATAATCGATCCCGGTGACGCGGCCCACGTTCACGCCGCCAACGGTTACGGCGGAACGTACTTTCAGCCCGCCGACATTCTCGAAGCGCGCGGTGAGGTGATAGGTGTCGCCGGTACTGAAACTGCTGAGATTGCTGACCCGCATCGCGAGCACGAACAGCGCCGCCGCACCGGCCGCTATGAACATGCCCACCATCAATTCGGTCGTCTTGTTGCTTTTCATTTCAGTCTCCGAACATCAAGGCTGTGAGTACAAAGTCGAGCCCCAGCACTGCCAGGGCCGCATATACCACGGTGCGCGTGGTCGCACGGCTGACACCCTCCGACGTCGGCACGGCATCGTAACCTTCGAACACGGCGATCCAGGTCACCACCCAGCCAAACACCAGGCTCTTGATCACGCCGTTCAACACATCATCAAAAAGATCCACCTTGTCCTGCATCTGCGACCAGTAGGCGCCGTCGTCGACGCCCAGCAGGCCGACGCCGACAAAATAGCCGCCGTAGATACCCACCGCACTGAAGATGGCCGCCAGCAGGGGCATGGAGATAAACCCGGCGAGAAAACGCGGTGCTATGACGCGATGAATGGGATCGACCGCCATCATTTCCATACCGGATAACTGCTCGGTGGCCTTCATCAGGCCGATTTCCGCCGCCAGCGCCGAACCGGCGCGGCCGGCAAACAACAGGGCCGTCACCACCGGCCCGAGTTCGCGCACGATCGACAGCGCCACGGCCACACCCAGGGATTCCTCGGCACCGAAATCCACCAGCGTGTTGTAGCCCTGCAGGCCAAGCACCATCCCGACAAACAACCCGGAGACGACAATAATCAGCAGCGACAGCACGCCCACCGACCACAGCTGGGTCACCAGCAATCCCGGACGACGCAGCAGTCCGGGCAAGCCCACCAGGGTTTTCAGCAGGAAAAGGTTCGCGCGGCCGAGCGTTTCAAACTGGCTGATGCCGCTGCGTCCGAGTTGTCGTATCCATTCGAGCATGGCAATCCAGTCAGACAGCGTGGTCCAGCAGGTCTTCGGCATAATCCCGCGCCGGGTAGTGGAACGGCACCGGACCGTCGGGCAAGCCCTGCATGAACTGCCTCACCCACTCGGAATCGGTGTTCTCCAGGACCTCGGGGCTGCCGTGGCCGACCACCTTGCCCTGGGAGATGACGTAAACGTAATCCGAAATCGACGCAGTTTCGTTGACATCGTGCGAAACAATAATACTCGTGAGTTCCAGCGCATCGTTCAGCAGCCGGATCAGCTGTACCAGCGCACCCATGGAAATCGGGTCCTGGCCGGTGAAGGGTTCGTCGTACATGATCATCATCGGGTCAAGTGCAATGGCGCGCGCCAGCGCGATACGCCTCGCCATACCCCCGGAAAGTTCGCTGGGCATGAGGTCGCGGGCGCCACGCAGCCCCACCGCCTGGAGCTTCATCAGCACCAGGTCGCGAATCATGGACTCCGGCAGGTCGGTGTGTTCGCGCAGCGGGAACGCAACGTTGTCGAAAACCGTGAGATCGGTGAGCAGAGCACCCGACTGAAACAGCATGCCCATGCGCTTGCGCAGCCCATACAGGCCAGTGCGCGACAATGCCGGGACTTCCTCGCCGTCGACCTGCACGCTGCCGCGGTCCGGGTCGATCTGCCCGCCGATCAGACGCAGCAGGGTGGTCTTGCCGGTGCCGCTGGGCCCCATGATGGCGGTCACTTTGCCGCGCGCAATATCCAGGTCCACGCCGTCGAAGATTACCCGCGCTCCGTGGGAGAAATGCAGGTCGCGAATCCGGACAAGGGTATCGCTGTCATTCTGGGGCTGAGCTGCGTCCATGGAGTCGGTTATTGTTTGCTTGGGTCCTGAAGATCAGTGGCGCATTATACGTGACAGAGCGTCTAGCGCGAACGGGCTTCGGTTTTTTCCTCACCGCAACGCTCGCACCGGTAGCGCGTCAGCAACCGCCCCTGCCTGCTGTCGAACGGGGTATCGACAACCACCCACTTGTGGAAACCGCGCCGGCAAAGGGTGTTTCCCCGGTGCTTGTTCGCCGCCTTGGGCTTTTTGAACGCGAGAATATCTGCCATTGCATGTCCCGGACAGAACTTTACAATCTGTCCCCTTTTCCGCCAAAGCGCTACTATACCCTGTCTATGTGGATACAGCTCGCTGCCCTGATTGCCGGTTTTGCCCTGTTGGTCTGGGGAGCCGACCGCTTTGTCGCGGGCGCCGCCGCCACCGCCCGCAATCTGGGCGTCTCCCCTCTGCTCATTGGCCTGACCATTGTGGGCTTCGGCACCTCGGCACCCGAAATACTGGTCTCCGTGGTCGCCTCGCTACAGGGTAACCCCGGCCTCGCGGTGGGTAACGCCATCGGTTCCAACATCACCAACGTCGGCCTGATACTCGGCACCACGGCGCTGGTGGTCCCCCTGTCGGTCCACTCCCGGATCCTGCGTCGCGAACTGCCCATCCTCATCGGCATTACGGCCGCCGCCTACCTGCTGCTGCGCGACGGCACCCTGGACATGTCCGACGGCATTCTCCTGCTGCTGGGTCTCGCGGTGCTGCTGGGTTACATCGTCTATGTCGGACTCAACATGCGCAATGGCAAAGACCCCATGGTCGCCGAGTACGCGGCCGAGATACCGACCGACCTGTCGCTCGGCAGGGCCCTGATATGGCTGGGGGTCGGCTTTGTCGTGCTGCTGGGCAGTTCGCGCCTGCTGGTGTGGGCCGCGGCGGGCATCGCCGAGCAGCTCGGTGTCAGCGACCTCATTATCGGCCTGACCATCGTCGCCCTCGGCACCAGCCTGCCGGAGCTGGCGGCCTCCATCGCCAGCGCACTGAAAAACGAGCCCGATATTGCCGTCGGCAACGTCATCGGCTCGAATATGTTCAACCTGCTGGCGGTCCTGGGTATCCCGGGCATCATCAGCGCCGGGCCGGTCGACCCGGCCGTGGTGACCCGCGACATGCCGGTCATGAGCGCCCTGACCGTGGCGTTGCTGTTAATGGCCTACGGGTTCGGCGGCGCGGGCAGGATCAACCGCCTCGAAGGCGCGCTGCTACTGGCGGCCTATGCGGGCTATACGAGCCTGTTATACTTCACCGCTGTCAGATAAGCGGACAACCACACCACCGATGACCGATGAGACCCTGAAAAAACTCGGCCTGGCCGTGCTCGAAACCGAGGCTGCGGCCGTCGAGGCGCTGAAACCGCGCATCGACGACGACTTTGTACGCGCCTGCCATTACATGCTCAAGTGCGAGGGCCGGGTGGTGGTCACCGGTATGGGCAAGTCCGGCCACATCGGCAGCAAGATCGCCGCGACACTGGCCAGTACCGGCACGCCGGCGTTTTTTGTCCACCCGGGCGAAGCCAGCCACGGCGACCTGGGTATGATCACCTCCAAGGACGTGGTACTGGCGCTGTCGAATTCCGGCACAACCGAGGAAATCCTCACCATCCTGCCCATTATCAAGCGCCTGGGCGTGCCTTTGATCACGCTCACCGGCAGACCGCAATCGGCCCTGGCCGAGGCGGCCACGGTGAATATCAACGTCGCCGTAGAAAAAGAAGCGTGCCCGCTCGACCTGGCGCCGACTGCCAGCACCACCGCGGCACTCGCCATGGGCGATGCGCTGGCGATTTCCCTGCTGGAAGTCCGCGGCTTCACCTCCGACGACTTCGCCCGTTCACACCCCGGCGGCAAACTGGGGCGGCGCCTGCTACTGCTGATCGACGACCTCATCCACAGCGGCGAGCGCGCGCCCAAGGTCAGCGGCGGCACCCTGGTCTGTGATGCGCTGCTGGAAATCACCCGCAAGGGCCTGGGCGCAACCGCCATTGTCGACGACCAGGATATTGTCCAGGGCATTTTTACCGACGGCGACCTGCGCCGCGCCATCGACCGTGGCGCTGACCTCAACGCCACACCCATCGACGAACTGATGACCCGCAATTGCACCCTGATCTCGCCCGGACTGCTGGCGGCGGAAGCACTTGAAATCATGGAGAAGGGCAAGTTCAACGCCCTGCTGGTGGTGGACGACGACAAAAAGCTCATCGGTGCGCTCAATATGCACGACTTACTGCGAGCGGGTGTCGTTTGAGACCGGAGACACTATGAAAGATATTCAGGAAAGAGCGGCGCTGATCAAGCTGCTGATTTTCGACGTCGACGGTGTGCTCACCGACGGCAGCCTGTTCCTCGGCGACGACGGCCAGGAGTACAAGGCCTTTCACTCCCAGGACGGCCACGGCATCAAGATGTTGCAAAAACACGGGGTCCGC
Source organism: Thiogranum sp. (assembly GCA_050116915.1). Taxonomy (GTDB): domain Bacteria; phylum Pseudomonadota; class Gammaproteobacteria; order DSM-19610; family DSM-19610; genus Thiogranum. Next base: position 11,240 of record JASFNS010000019.1, read on the forward strand.
TGCGCCGTGATCACCGGCCGCACCTCGAAGGTCGTTGAGCACCGGATGCGCAACCTCGGCATCGATCTGATCTACCAGGGTCAGGAAAACAAGCTGGAAGGCTTCGCCGACCTGCTGGGGCGACTGGGTCTGAATCCCGAACAGGTTGCCTACATGGGCGACGACGTCGTCGACCTTCCGGTGATGCGCAAGGTGGGGCTCGCCATCGCCGTCAGCAACGCCCACCCATGGGTGATACGCCACGCGCATTGGCAGACACCGCGCGGGGGCGGCCGGGGCGCGGCCCGTGACGCCTGCGAGATGCTCATGGAAGCGCATGGCGTGCTGCAACAGGAGCTGGATAGCTACCTGTGAACGGGGCGCAGCGCTGGTTTTTCGCCGCTGCGCTGTTCGCCAGCCTCGCCAGCCTGTGGTTGTTTCTGGCTGTCCGCCAGGCGGGCGACGACCGTGACGACAGCGCCCTGCTTCCGGACTTTTACGTCGACCAGCCCAGCTGGCAGGTGTTCGACGAGCACGGCCGGCCAAAGCGCGAATTGCAGGCCCGGCGGCTGGAGCAATGGCCCGGCGAAGATCGGGCGCGACTGATCGAACCGCGCCTGCAACTCACCGATAGGCAACAGCAACACTGGCGGGCGAGCGCACAGCGGGGCTGGGTTGCCGCAGATCAGCGGCACATGGTGCTCGAAGCGGCGGTCAACCTGCAGCGCGAAGCCGGGGACAGCGGCCTGGTTCTGCATACAGAAAAGTTGCGGATTGACGACAAGGGTGATGTGATAGAAACCGATCGACCGGTTGTCCTGGTGTCGGGGAACTGGC